>BLMD01000054.1 GCA_011959925.1 Lachnospiraceae bacterium | reverse complement strand
AATTTTACAACTTTTTTATACGCAGGCGCTTCTTTATTATATGCGTCTATGATTTCCTGCAGGGACGCTTTGATATCCGAAATCTGATGTTTTTCCGCATAGTCCGTATCCGGAAAAATCTCTGCTTCGATCGCGCCTTCGCTCTCGCGCACCAGCACTTCCTGCACCAGACGATGTTTGGAGAGTTTATTTTCAATCTCTTCCGGCGAAACATTTTCTCCGTTCTTTGTAATAATCAGATTTTTCTTTCTTCCGGTCAGGAAAACAAATCCGTCTTCGTCCACATACCCAAGGTCTCCGGTACGAAGCCACCCGTCTTTCGTAAGCGTCTCTTCCGTTTCTTTCTGCATATGGTAATACCCCTGCATCACGCTGCTTCCCTTTACCCAGATCTCTTCCTCCACAACTTTCGCCGCACAGTTGGGCATCAGCTTTCCGACGGAACCCTCTTTTTTGTTCCATTCCAGATTCGTACTGATGACAGGCGCGCACTCTGTCATGCCGTATCCCTGCAGGATCGTTATCCCATATCGTTCAAACAGCGTAATCCATGCCGGATTTAAATATGCGCCGCCGCTGCAGATCGTATGCAGACGGTCTCCAAATACTTCCTTTTTTACGATCTCGGGCGGAAGCTGGGCAGCATCTTCTAACTTTTTGGCAAACGATTCGATCATCATCGGAACCATTAAAATCATATCCGGTCCGAATAATTTTATATTTTTTGCCACGCGCATAATCGAATCATTGATACAGATAATGCTTCCCAGTGAAATACCTTTTAAAATATCCATGCTGAGACAATAGGCATGATGAATGGGAAGTACGGATAGAATCACGGTTCTCGACGGAATCCGCATATCCAGGCACGTCGCATTCTCCGCCAGATTCCGCTGGGTGAGCATTACGCCCTTGCTCTTTCCGGTCGTTCCGGACGTAAACATGATCGTACAAAGATCCTCCGGATTTGCCCAGGCATCAAAACCTCCGTCGCTTTCCGCAAGCAGGCGCTGCATAGAGTAAACGTCTTGTTCATGTGCTTCCTTTTGTATGGAGATTATTTTCTGAAGCTTCGGACAGTTCTTTTTCGCCAGTTCTGCCACATCCGCACGGATCTCATCATACACCAGTACCGAAACATCCGCGCGGTCGATCAGCTCGCACAATTCTGTTGCCGGAAGCGCAACGTCCAGAGGCACTGCCACACTGCTGCAGTTTACCGTCCCAAGATAAGAAACGAGCCAGTAATACGATGTCAGCCCTACAATGGCAACGTGTTTCCCCTGCATCTCCATAGCCTTTAACGCGCCGGAAAATGATTCGCTGTCCTGTTTCAGCTGAGAATACGTTTTCGATTCTATGGCGTCTTTTCCGATTTTATAACGAACGGCATCCTGATCTCCAAACCGTTCCGCCGCCTGTACCAATATTTCACGAATTGTATTGCAAACCATACGCTCCTCCTTATGCCGTAAGCCGGTCCAAATAGTCGACTGCTTCCTGTACAGAGCGGATTTTTGCCGCTTCCTGCTGATCTACTTCTACATCGAAAACTTCTTCGATCTCTCCCAGCATACTCATAAAGTCAAACGATGTAAAACCAAGATCCTCCATAAACCGCGAATCCGGCCGAATCTGTTCCGGTTCCACTTCCACATAATTTACAATGATTTCTTTTAATTGTTCCAAACTGTTCATGACATCCCCTCCTAAACCAATTTCAATATATCGCCTACGCTGAGGTTCGGGTTCTCAATTCCCTTAAACATAATTTTGCAGAGATAATAGTAGAGATATTCCAGCTGCTTTCTGCTGACTGCTTTGATCTGGTGTTCAAAATTAAAGTCAAGCCCATTGTCCTCCGGACGATGCATAACCGTCAGATACATTCCCTGTGTCGTCGCCCCGTTCGGATACCATTTCGTCTTATAACGGATATCGCCAAGCTGATCTAAGCCCTTTTCCTTTAACGTCATCGGCTGATATGTCAAGGACATCGGTTCGTACGTGCAGCCTCTCGGATTTTTGTATACGCTGCTCCGATAAGCAAAATAGGCAACCGGATCGTAATTGGCATGGCGAAACAGCTCATTTTGTTTATCCCTGATTTCAAAGAGCGCATCGATAAATTTCGTCTCCTTTGGAATAACGGTCCGGAACGGGAACGAATGGATACGCGTACCGCCGCACTTTTTCTCCTTCAGCGTCGCGCGTCTTGCAATCGCCGAATTGATCGATACATCGTCGTTTCCGTTCAGCTTTTGAAAATATGTACGAAGTCCCATAAGCAATAGGCAGGTCAGTGAAATATGATTCGCGCTGCAAAAATCCATCAGGCGCTTGGTCGGCTCCCCTTCCAAATGAAAAATATCCAGATCGCTTTCTACGGAATCCGAAACATTTACAGCGGCACGAAGTTTTGGATTTTTCTGCCTGTCCCGCTCCATCTCAAGTTTTGCCGTTCCGTCAATTCCATTATAGATCGGTTCGGAAGACTCGATCAGATTCTTAAAAAACGCCTCGTCCTTCTCTTTTGCCTTAGAACCGGCTTCGTATGCCAGATCTTTCTGAAGCTGCTCCAAATACGAAGACATCTCTTTCGGATATGGAATCTCATCATACATCTCGCTGGAATACAGCTCAATAATATCTTTCAGAAAACAGATCATTGACTGTGCGTCCATAATCAAATGATCCGCCAGAAGATATACGCCGCAGAATCCGTCCGGCATCCGAATCATTACCATCCGGCTCATCGGTGAATCCTCGTGTTCAAACGGAACGGAGGTCCATTTCCTCATCGTCTGTTCTGCTTCTTCCATCGTTTGATCCGAAAAATCGACAAACGGAATTTCCTGCTTTACTTCATCTACCACATACTGATACCATACGCCGTCTTTATCTTTTGCAAACTGAAGCCGCATTGCTTCGCTTCTCTCATATGCCTTTAGAATGGATTTTCGTAAAAGATCAAATTCCAGGTCCACTTCTATCGTAAGGCTCGTTCCTATATTGACGACTGCTTTATTCGGACATGCATCCAAATAGAAAAAATGGAATTTCTGTGCTGCAGTCAGGGGATATACGGGATATCCCTTTCTTTTTCTCATCATATTATACCTCTGCTTCCTGATCGGCTGCCAATCACTCTTTATTAGAATACTTCTTTCAACAACAACTCCAGCGCTTCTTCATAACGCCTGGTATCTTTGTAGTAACTTTCTGCGTGCGCTGCTCCCGGTACGATCAGCTTCCATTTTTTTGCTCCGCAGTTTTCATACATCTTTTCACACATACGGCAGGGTACAAACGTGTCCGCATCGCCGTGGATAAACAGCGTCGGCGTCGTCGATTTTTTTACCTCCCGCGCAGCATTGCATTCGTCCATACCGTAACCTGCACGTTTTTTGTTCATTCTGTCCGCAATCTGAATGATCGGAAATGCCGGCATGTGGTACATCGAATGAAGCACATGCGTAAAAACCTCCTTTGGCGATGTAAACGCACAGTCCGAAACAATCCCCTTTACCTGAGACGGCAGTACAAGGCCGCTCGCCATCAGTACGGTTGCCGCTCCCATTGAAGTCCCGTGCAGGATGATCTTGCAGTCCGTACCGCACGTTTTTACGATCCAGTCCAACCACTGCAGCGCATCCATCCGGTCTAAGCATCCAAAACCGATATACTCTCCCTCGCTTTGCCCATGCGCCCGTTCATCCACTAAAAGCATGGCAAATCCGCGGCGCAGATAATAATCCGACAACGCAATATAATCCTTCATCCCCTCACTGGTATACCCGTGAAAACAAAGAACGATACGCTTACTGCCCTGATTCGGAAAAAACGTCCCGTGCAGCTTCAACCCGTCATCCGACGTAATCCAAACATCCTCATGCGCCTGGGAAAGAAAATATTCTTTCCTCTTTGCAAGAAAATCGGCGTATTGACTCCAGTCCGTTCCTGCCATTTTCATCGTTCGTTCTGTTTTTGCCCTGCCGCGTTTCATCGTTCTCCGATAAAAATAAGAAGAGATCAGAAATTCCGCCGCCGCAAACGCAGTAACCGTCTTTAATACATTTCCTTTCTTCATGAATTCCCGACCTCTTTATTTTTTCTTTTTTCTGCTGTCAATAATTTCTTTCAGTCTCAGGGCTTTTTCAATGCTTCCTTCTACTTTCAGCTTCTGCGTAGTAACCGCCCAGATCGGATCCGTCTTTCCCTCCGCAATTTTCAAAAGCGTCTCCGCCGTACAGGTAAACATCGCATCCCTGTCAAAATATTCATACGGTTCTACGAACAGTTTTCCGTCTTTGGCTTCTACATAAAAGATCCCTTCGCCTTCTCCCGTAATGTTAAACTGATACGCCAGGTGTTCCGTGATATCGGAAATATCTGCTTCCATAAACTTTCCTTTGATTTCCGAAAAAAAATCTGCATATGTCATATGCGCCCCTCCATTAAACTTTGACCGTTGGTCATATTTTGTTCTCAACTACCATATCACTAATCTGACCGTTGGTCAAGTATTGAATAAAAAAAATTTTTGTGTTATACTTTTCATATATTTTTCAGGCAAAACATACTCGCATACTGACTGCCCGGCGCTAACACGAACTGCCGGACAGCCGTCGCACGAATATCCATGCCGGAAAGGCGGCAAATATGCCAATACCGGATAAACACGACCGCATCCTAGATGCGCTGCAGACATTATTGGAAAATCAGAATATACAAAAGATTTCCGTCAGTGATATTGCACAGACTGCCGGAATTGCAAAAGGAAGCATATACTACTACTTCCCCTCAAAAGACGCGATTGTAGAAGCGTTGGTAGAACGCAGCTATGCTTCTTCCATTGAGACAGCCAAACAGCTTGCCAAACAGACAACGATCCCGCCGTTCACCCGAATGGCATTGATCTTTCAGGCATGCCGGAACTCTTCATCGGAATTTTTAAAACAAAATCCCGCCGCTTCGCAATCAAGCATACAGGAACAGACGCTTCTGCATCACAAATACCTGCGTTATATCATTATGGAATTAAAACCGGTTCTTACAGAAATTATCCGGCAGGGAATTGACAACGGTGAAATTTCCTTTGACCATCCCCAATCCCTTGCCGAAATCGTACTTCTGGTACTGACGGTAAAAATAGACAACACACTCATCCCCTCTACCAGAGAAGAAATTGAACAGGTTATTTTAGATTTGATCGCACTGTTAGAAAAAGGAACCGGCAACCCGAAAGGATCATTAAACTTTCTGACGCTCTCTACGATATAACCGGTTTCTTTTTCCGAAATACAAAAAGCAGCAAAAAAAGAGCAAGGCTGGCCAGACTAATCCCGGCGCCTGTCTTTAGCCCGGGCGTATGGTACGTGAGTAAAATCTCATGTTCTCCTTTGATCAGCGGGATTTTGATCAAACTGTCCATAAACCTGCTGCTTTTGGTTTCTTTCCCGTCTACCCAAACGCTCCATCCGCCTTCCTGCGGTATGGAAAGCAGCAGGTTTCCGGAATCTCTAACCGAAATATGCCCTTCGATCCGGGTATCGCAAAAGGAATCGATTTCCATCGTCTGTTCATTCAGCGTCTCATATGCCGCATCCAAAGCATCCGTTTGCAGCCGGTACGGCTGCACATGAAATTCCGAAACGTCGGACGAGGCGGTAATCTCAACCACATCCCCTTGTTTACACCATCCCAGGTCAAGAATATATCCATGGTCACATTTTGTAAACTTCCGTACCCTGCTTTTATTGGTCACGGTAATATTCGTAACCGTCGTATCCGTATACGTCCCGTACAGATACCCGTCTTCTTCCACAGTAATCCGTGTCTTTCCGCCTTCTGCCGATACCTTTCCTTTGATCGGGACAAACATGGCCTCTTCTGCTCCCAGGGCAAACGCCAGACGGTTTAAATTGTCAATCTGGCAGCGCTTCCCCTGACGCGCATTCCAATCCGCTTCCAATTCGGCATCCGCCATAAATCCCAGAGGCAGCGTATAGCGGTTTTTATAGATATAATTCTGCCCGTCTTCCGCTGCAAGAGTCCGCAGGGGACTTTCTTCATAAGGCGATCCGGAAATCAGGTATTTCACAGACAGCATGGCGGAAGACAGTGGCGTCGCGCCGCTGTAGCTGTAAAAATTCTTACCGCCTTCCATCCCCATCGTTCTGTAAAACCGGCTGACGCCGATATTCATCAGGGAAGAAAAAATCGTAGACGAAGCATATCCGTATATCGCCCCGTCATTTTTTGTCAAACGCTCCGTCTCTTCTACCCGGTAAAACGGCATATCCTCCGTTTCGTCCACTTCTTTCAACAGCGTTTTGACCGATTCCCAGTTTTTGGTATAACTGCTGCGGCTCGTCGTCGAAATTCCTGTCTCTGCCGTATTATAAAAAATTTCGACAACCGCCAGAGCACATGCGGTCAGTCGCACCCATTCCCTCAATTTCACGGGACCAATCATCCACAAGACGATCAGCAGCCCATACAGCAGCGCAAAAATTCCCGTAAGGAGAATCGAAGCAAACGACACCATGCCGGAATCTGCCAGATAATAACAAGCGGTCAAAAACCCGCCCGATACCGCAATGCCCAGACACACGTCATACCACCGGTTTCCTTCTCTGCTGCGGTACGTTTCATACGCCATCGTAAGCAGCAGAAAAATATACAGATACGACTGCCTGCCCGGCAGGCTGTCCGGAAAATGCATGCCGTGCCAGATAAAATCCAGCACATTACTCGAAAAACCAACCCAGAAAAAAACGATCAAACCCAGGCGGATGCCTTTCTTTTTCCGGGAAATGCTGCGATTACAGATATACAGCGCCAGAAACAAAAACACGGCGGCTCCGCAGTACAAATTCGGCCAGTGGTCACGCCCTGTGTAAGGAGCTACAGAAAAGCAATGGCGCGCCAGCATAGAAACAAGATCAAAATACCACTCCGCCGTCTTCGGAAATGAAATTCCGGCAGAACCGCTGTAACTTAACACGGCGGCCTCCGGAAGAATCAAAACGGCTCCCATCCCGCCTGCCAAAAGCGAGTATATGAAAAATCTGCCGATGCAGCACAGTCTTTCTTTTACGCCGCGCGTTTCCTCCAAAAGAAGCGCCGCAAAGATCAGCACAAGAAAAATACAGAGCATGATCGCTATATAGAAATTAGACAAAACCGCCGCTGCCAGGCTGATACAGTAAAGCCTGCACCTTCCTTCCCGAACCAGCTGCCAAAGCCCCAGCACAACCAGCGGCGTCAAAACGAGCACATCCAGCCACATAATATTCCAGTAATATGCCGCCATATAACCGGACAGCGCATAAAAAGTCCCCATTAAAACGCCGCACGCGTCCACATCTCCAAAACGCTTCCCCAGATAAATGACAAACGTCAGAGAACACAGGCCGATTTTTACAAAGATCAGAATCGTCATAAATTCAATGACATACGATGCGGGGCAGAAAAACAGCAGCCAGTTCAAAGGACTTGCCAGATAATAGGCAAACAGAGCAACAAAATCCGATCCAAGCCCCAGGCGGAACGAATACAAAAGACTTCCTCCATGCTTTAACTTATCCATAAATTCCGTAAAAAACGGCTCGTACTGATGGTACATATCCACATGCAGGATACAATTGTCTCCGAACGGAAATACTCCGTTTCGAAAGCAGATTACGGCATAAATGACAAACGGAAGCAAAAATGCCTGCAGGTACAATTTCTGTTTTGTCGTAAGCCTTCTCATATCTGTCTCCTTTACCGCTTTGCATCAAATAACTGATAATACTGCAGCTTTTTATAGTCTGTAAGATCCTGCCCGTCCCCGTCTGCCTGCGTAATCCCTGCCGCGGAAATGACCGGGAAGCTTTCGGAACATTCGGATAAAAATTTCCGGTATGCCGGCAGCCGAATTCCCGCCGCTTCCAGCACGCTCCCTGCCAAATAATTGGCGCTGGTATCCGCGTTGGTCTTTTCTTCTATTTCGTAATTTGCCCAGATGAAATACGGAACCTGATAGCGAAGGTACGTATCTTCCTCCGACAATGTCCGGCAGCTCTTTCCGTTCAGGCGTAAAATCGGTTCCGCCACCGTATCGTTCGGCTGATGGTCTCCGAAAAACACGACGACAACCGGTTCGTCATCTTTCGAAAAATAGTCGATCATGCGCGCTAGGGCATCATCCGTCTGTTTCAACAGCGAAAGATATACCGAAAGCGCACGCGAAGGCGCTCCTTCCACCGCAATATCCGGCGTGAAATTCTCAGAAACTTCCCCGTAGGATCCGTGGTTCTGCATCGTAACCTGAAAAATAAACGCGGGCTTTCCCTCTTCTTTTTCCTCATATGTCCGAATGATATGGTCAAACGCAGACGCATCACTGACATACTTGCGGATATACTCCGGATATTTAAAATCTTCCAAAAATTCCGTATGGTCAAACCCCAGCAGAGGATACACCGTATCTCTGTCCCAGCCGCCCGCATAATAGGGATGCTGGGCATACGTCTCATATCCCAGCTGTTTCAGATCAGCCGGCAGCGCCGGAATCTCACGTTTGATATACTGCTGGTAAGGAATGCTTCCCTGCGGCAGAAACGCCATCGTATTCCCCGTCAGAAATTCAAATTCCGTATTTGCCGTGTTGCCACCGCAGACAGAAACCTGTAAATTCCCCGTCACCGTATTGGCAGCGCCCTGCTGCAGGCTGTGGACAAACGGCATCTCATCTTCGTTTGCCGTAAACTCTCCCAATACGCGAAGATCGGAAAACGCTTCATCCATCACCACAATAATATTCGGCAGCTGATCCGGCGTATGCCCGCCCGAATTTTCCTCTTCGCCTTTCGTCTCATAGGAGGCAAGCATCTCTTCTGCCGCTTCTTTCTGATAACCGTCCGGCTTTTCAATCGACAAAAAAGGAAGCTCCATTACCATCGTCAATACAAACCCGTTTGTCTGCCACATATACACCGGCGTAAACAATTTGTTATACATCATATGACGGTTTTGAAACTCCTCCTGCTGCAGTACGCCTGCAAACTTTCCCATACCGATGACTGCCGTGAGCGCTAATAGGAGCCTGACATACCATTTCTGCTGTTTAATATGCACCGAAAGCATGCCTTCCAGACAAAATGCCGCAAAAAATCCGGCGACGACAAAAACTACCCGAAGCGTAGGCATAAAATTATAATTTCCCATTACGCCCGCCGCCGTGCCAATGGACAAAAAATCCCACGGCACAATCGGCAGCGAACGAAACGTGTAAACATAATAATTCACAAGCCCAAGCAGCATAGCAAAAACTCCCTCTGTCAAAAGCGCTGCCCTTGCGCTTCCGATCAGAAGAAATAATATCCAGGCCGCCAGCTCAAACAGTACAAGATTAAACAGCTGAGACCACGGCCGGACTTCTGTAAATCCATTGTGCGTATATGCTTCCAGCAGATAAAAATGAACGGCAGGATATACAAACAGCCCGGCTATATTGTTGACTTTCTTTATTTTACTGCACATGGTTACTTTTTGATCTTAACGGTTTTGGCCTTACTCCAGGAACCGTATTTCTTCTTCCCGCTCACCGATTCCACCTGATACATACGCGCCTGTACATAATAGGTTTTTCCCTTTTTCAGCTTGCCCACCGTTAAGGTATTTCCCGAAAGGTTCTTTTTCTTGGAAGACGCCATCGATTTCTTGAGGGAATAGCGGATCTGATAACCGGCTGCCGTTCCCACCGCCTTGATCTTGATCAAAAATGACTTCTTTTTCTTATTCTTTACAGAAGAAATAGATACTTTCTTTGGCTGTACTTTTGCCCAGCGTGCATAAAACGTCAGGTCTGCCGTCGCTTTTACCGATCCGGTCAATCTGCTTCCGCCGGAAGGACTATTGTACCAGCCCATAAATGCGTACCCGCTTCTCTTTGGAGTAGGCGCGCTTCCCGCATTCGCCTGATACAACAGGCCGCTTCGTATATCTGCCGATTTGCCCGGCGTTCCGATGTAACCGCCGTTTGCATGAAACGTTACCGTATAACGGGGAATGATAGATAACGCCACAACATCACTGTCAAAATAACCGTTCGATACCGCAATGGCTTTTACGGTCGTCGTGCCAAACAGCGGAATCGGTCCCGTATACCGGCTGGCTTTTGTAAATGCAGCGGAAGGTTCGCCGCCGTTTGTCGTATAATAGATCGTGCTGCCCAAAGGAGCCGTAATCACTGCCTTGCTGCCAGCAGAAGTAATCTTCGGAGCTGCCAGTGACGTATCCGGAATGTGGATCGTTCCGGGATCCTCCCCAAACGCCTGCGAATCATACGTAACCGCCGGTGCGTATCCCGCCCAGATTGGCTCAAGCGTATGCATTTCTCTGCTGTAGGAACCGAAACTGTTATACGCCGCGCTGCTCCTGTTAAAGAAATCATAGACATAACCGACATCCTGGTCATCCCAGGTAATGTCCACATAATACCAGGTTCCATTCAGGCGGACAACATTCCACTCATGCTCTTCGCTCGTCACTACGCCGCAGTCGATTCCGACTGCATTACACAAAAGCTGCATTGCCTGTGAATATCCGGCACACACTGTAGAATCCGTACAAAATACGCTGTAGACCGTCTGATTATACGGATTGGGACTGGAAGACATATAATTGTCGTCATAGACTACTTTTTCACAGATCATATCATGAATCCGTTTCTCTTTGTCCCAGTCCGTCTCTTCCTGCTGAATCTTCGCCACCCAATCGTTGATGATCGACTGTATCCCTTTCGTTGCCCTTTGCCTGGAAACGCCGTTTGCAAACGACTGATTCACTGTCAGATAAGCGAACCCGTAACCGGCGTCTATGATCGCCTGAAGAAAATAATACTGAGGATTGGACAGATAAAACAGAAACGCCGTATTATATGCCATCGTACTGCTCATACTCGGAGCATATGCCACAGATTTGGTATAATAATAATCAAACATATTTCCCGTCTTTCTGTCTATGTAACGGTCTTTCCGCGTTAAAGTCTCTGTTCCGGTCAGATAGGCATAACACATGGCATCCAGCTTATCCCACAGGTCTTTCTGGTCTTTACTTAAAAGGTTATAATAATAATTCGTGGAATAGGAATCCCATACGGCACGGTATGCCGCCGAATTCCTTTCCGCCGTCTGCTCCTCATCCTCTGCATATTCTTCCGGAATCTCCTCTTTGGGAAGGTCGATCCGAATCGGTTTTTGAAATCCTCCCAACCGTTTGGGTTCTCTGGATTCTCCCGCTTCTGCAGATTGGACAGCTGTGTCGTCCATCAAACTTTCCGCTTCATTTGTTTTGCTTTCCGTTTCTTCCGTTTCCGTATCCGCAGTAATTTCTGCCGGAAGATGCGTATCTGCAGAGACCGGCTCTGCAAAAATTCCCTCTGCCGTCCCGCCAAGCATCAAGGTACATGACAATAAAAATGCTAAAATCCGTTTCTTCATCGTTACCTCCATTCTGTGCAATCCACCTGCATTTATCTTTCCTTCCTGAAAAGATCTGCCAAATCCTATTGTACTACATTTATCCGAAAATGAAAACCCATCGAAAACGCCTTCCGTTTCCCTCAGAATCCGCTTCGGACCGTTCCCGACCGCCTGCATTCCATGCCGCTGCCGCCTGGTCCGCCTCTGGATTACTCATCCACAGCGCTACAGCGCACGGTTGTCACAACAGCCGGGGATTCCTGCAGCATCTGCAGAATCACCGCCCGGGAAAGTGCACTCGAAAAATCTCCCGACAAGCGGACATGCAAAAACTGTTCCCCGCCCTTTTTATAAAATGCGACCTCTTCTCCCTGTAATCCCGCAACTGCCGCCGCATTCAGGCATAAGGCAGGCGAAACCGCATGGCCGGACGGACACGAGATTTCGATATCCACCGCTCCTTCGCTCTTTGGAAGCTTCTGCATACCTTCCGTTTCTTCTGCCAGCAAAGAATACTGATATATCCTGCTGATTTCCATCATATGCCCAAAAAATGCCGTACATTCCGGAAGCAGCTCTGCGGATACTCCGTCGGAGCGAAGCGCAAGCACTTCGGCTTCTCTTTCTTTTACATAAACGGCTCCCCCTGTGCGCCTTTTTGCTTCCGCAACCCTGCCGGAAAGCTCCATCCTTTTTAAAAACAACTCTTTCATCTGACCGTCGACCGCGTCGATCTTTTGCCGTATTTCCTTTAATTCCATCCCTGTTTGCTCCTATATCCCATATTTTTCTCTGATCGGTTCAAAATCGCCGCAGAATACTTCGCCCTGCATCCCCATCCGCCTGGCTGCCTTAACATTGGCTTCCATATCGTCAATAAATAAACATTCCCCGGGAAGAAGCCCGTATGTATCCAAAAGATACCGGTAAATGCCTTCCTCCGGTTTAATAATATGAATATCTGACGATACCACGATTCCGTCAAAATAAGACAGCGGCGCAAATTCCGGAAAATACTCATAAAACTCGCTGCTGGCATTGGACAATACGAACAGACGGTATCCTTTCTTTTTTGCATATTCACAAAAGGAAAAAGCGCCGGAAATCGGCTTCATACAGACGCTCCATTCATAAACGCAGCGACGCAGCGACGTGTGCATCTCTTCCGGTATGCGCTTTTTAATGCTTTCATACTTTTCTTCCTGCGTCATCGTTCCGAGATCGCCCGCTACCCACTCTTGTCCGCCAAACAGTTCCGTACGGACCGCTTCTTTTTCCTCCGGCGTCCTGCAAAACAAAGCAAGCGGAACTTCCGGATCATAACGCAGCAGTACGTTTCCCATGTCAAATACGATATTCTTTATCATGTCTCCTCCTTTTTTTTGGTATACGCAGTCCAAATCTTCTCTCCCGAACCTGCATAAGTTATGCCGCGCATCCTAATATTCATTTTAATTCTGTTCCGGCATCTTGTCCCAGTGCGTTAAATGCTTACCCTCGAATCCGCTTCTATTTTCTGAATTTGCTCTTTTGTCAAGCTGGAAATTTTTGAAATTTCTTCATAGGAATATCCGGCTTTTCGCATGGTAAGTATCATAGAAGCCTCTTTTGCCGCTTCCCCGGCCGCTCTGCCAGCTGCTTCTCCAGCCGCTCTGCCAGCCGCTTCTGCCGTTTCCCAAATACCTTGGCTAAGATTACACATAGTATCCACGTCCTCTCTTAATTTGCTTTCAATTGGAATGTTGTACTCTGTCTTTATAATATCCAGTTTCCTTTCCGTCCCCAGTGTTGCTGACAGCAAAGTGCCCAGCAGGCGGTGTAAACTGGTTTCTTCCTCATGTTCTGGAAGTTCCCTCGCCAGTCCTATCATTACAATATGGAACAGATCCATATTTCCCGGCCAGTTATAGGAGCCTAAGATGTCCTCTTTGGTAAGATGCATATGCGTCAGGGTATTCTCCTCCATGTTCATTACCAGCCAGATGGAATATACGCTTTTCATGTCATTATAATTCGTATTTTCAAAGTCACGCCCTTTTTGAGACGATATCAGACGGCTCACGTAAAAAACTGCCCGGTTCAGTATGCTGTATCCGGATGGTCTGTCTTTCTGAGCTTCCACATTAAGAATTATTTGTGAAATCCCGTCTTTCATGCGGACATAAAATACAATATCAAACCGAACGAGACCCTCGTTAATTTCGCCGTTTTCTGAATTAAAGCCAATCACTTTCTGCCCTTTTTCCACTGTCTGGGCGTTTGTCAGGCCCGGCTCAACCGGAACAACGCCAATGAGCGGATCCCCTTCAATAAAGGGCACGACGTCCTTTGGGTTCATCCCTATAAATTCATCTACAGTCTTTGCCAGTATATGTGCAAGAATGATTTTATGCCCGATCAGCTGTTTTGCCATTTCGTCATACTGTGATTTTTGACTGGACGCTTGGACAGTATTTTTTATTTCTGTATTCATAAAAGTTCCTTTCTGTAAATTCCACAAGCCTCATTCGTACAATATAAAAACGGTTTGAAATCCTCTCTATTCACTATACTATCAAGCGGGGCTGTTTTCAAGATTTACTTTTTGGCAGCCATACGCAGTTTTTCTTCTGTTCTATTCTCTGTCCGGTCTAATACACAGATCACAGCGGCAGCCGGTCTGCACACGAGCTTTGTAATAATCAGTACCACCGGCTAAGCCCAACATCATAAACTTAAGAAAACTCTAAAGGAATCTATCAACCGGTTCCTTTCTTTATGTTAGAATACAGACAGGGGTGTATATGAATAAATCTTATAAAAGAAGATTTCAAAAGTTTTCCGAATCATTATTTGATCCAGGACTTATAAATTATGCAAGACAAAATGGAAAAAGAGCGTAAACAAATGCAGACAGCAGATGATACCGTCATTCTAAAACATTCTTCTGCCCGTCTGCAAAAAATACGAAAAAAGCACCCGAAACGGTATGGACATATGAAAAAGAAAGGAAAAACAACGGTAAGGATCTCAAGATCAACGCTGCCTTCCGGAAATGAACTTGCACTGGTGACAGATCTTCCGGATACAGTCACTACAGAAGAATTGGCAGATTTATATTATCAGAGATGGGAAATTGAAAAGAAATACCATACCCTTAAAAAATAAAATGAAATTTGAGAGCGTCACAGGGAAGGCGTCCGTGTATGTGTATCAAGATTTTTGGGCACAGGTTTTAGTGTATAACATGGTCCAGGACATCCGCAACAGTGCAGATGAAGCGG
>BLMD01000053.1 GCA_011959925.1 Lachnospiraceae bacterium | reverse complement strand
AAGTGTATGTGCTGGATGACGAGGGGCAGATTGAAAAAATCATATCAGAGATTGGGGGTGATGCCTGATGAAGTTCGTACCACACAGTTACCAGAGATTCGCAATCGAATATATCAAAAGCCATCCGATGGCGGCGGTCCTGTTGGATATGGGCTTAGGTTAAGGGCAAAACGAGCATTACGCTGACGGCACTCAATGACCTTTTGTTTGACAGCTTTGAGATACACAAGGTGCTTGTGGTAGCACCAATTAGGGTAGCTTCCTTCAGTTGGTCGGCGGAAATTGAAAAGTGGGACCACCTTGATGGGCTTAAGTACAGCGTGGCGGTCGGAACGGCGGCGGAGAGGCTGGCGGCGCTTCGGAAACAGGCAGACATTTATCTTATCAACCGTGAGAACGTGCAGTGGCTGATTTCCGAGAGCGGCATCCCCTTTGACTTCGACATGGTGGTGATTGATGAGCTGTCGTCCTTCAAGAACCACCAGACGAAGCGGTTCAAGGCATTGATGAAAGTCAGACCGAAGGTGAAGCGCATCGTAGGGCTGACCGGCACGCCGAGCAGCAACGGCCTGATGGACTTATGGGCGGAGTTCCGGTTGCTGGACATGGGGGAGAGGCTTGGCAGGTTTATTGGGCAGTACCGCACTTCTTACTTCCGGCCGGATAAGCAGAACGGGCAGGTGGTATTTTCCTACAAGCCGCTGCCGGGGGCAGAGAAACAGATATACGGCAAGATATCCGACATCACCATTTCCATGAAGTCCACCGACCACCTGCAGATGCCGGAACTGATAAATTCCAGATACACGGTGTATCTTTCTGAGAAAGAGGATTCGCACTATGCGGATTTGAAGAAAGACCTCGTCCTTCAGCTTCCGGACGGTGATATCACAGCCGCCAATGCAGCATCCCTTTCCGGGAAGCTGTCGCAGATGGCAAACGGCGCAGTCTACACGGATGCCGGGGAGACGGTCGCCATCCATGAGCGGAAGCTGGACGCACTGGAGGACATCATCGAGGCGGCGAACGGCAAGCCGGTGCTTGTGGCATACTGGTTCCGGCATGACCTGGAACGAATCACGGAACGGCTCCACAAGCTGAAAATCCCGTGTTCCCGGCTGGACACCGACGGCAGTATCCGGAAATGGAACGCCGGGGAGATCCCGGTGGCGCTGATCCACCCGGCATCCGCAGGACACGGACTGAACCTCCAGGGCGGAGGGAACACCCTTGTGTGGTTCGGCCTTACCTGGTCACTGGAATTATACCAGCAGACGGTGGCAAGACTGTGGCGGCAGGGGCAGGCATCCAAGACCGTGGTGGTGCAGCACATCATCACGAAAGGCACCATAGACGAGCGGATCATGAAGGCGCTTTCCGAAAAGGACACCACGCAGGCCGCACTGATCGAGGCAGTGAAGGCAGACTTGGAGATATAGGCGGAAATGCCGCCAGTCAAAAAATGCAAATCTGAGACAATCAATGAAAACCAACGACAATCTTTGAAAATCCGGGGGAAGCAAATATATTTTGATTGGAGGCATGGCTTATGAGCATTATCTGGAAGTATCTTGACAAGCGGTCGGCGGCCGTGGATGCATTGAAAGATTACAGTAGCATGAAATTCATCATCGAACACACGGATGATGAGATAAAGGTGGCATATGAGAAAATGGGCGGCATCAGCAGCCCGCAGTCTGACGGGATGCCCCGCACACACAATCCCCATGCTGTGGAGGACAGGATGGTAAAGGGCATTGAGGAAATCGATGTGCTGAAGGAGCGTTACCGACAGGCAATGGAATATATGGCGTGGTTCCTTCCGGCATGGGAGGAGCTTTCCGGGGATGACCGCTATGTGCTGGAAACCTTTTATTCCGATGAGGAGAGGCAGACGGATTCCATTTACGACATCTGCGACCGTTTCCACATTGAGCGGACATCCGCATACAAGAAAAAGAACCGCGCCCTTCAGAAACTGGTCACGTTGCTGTATGGGAAAGGCTGATGTCCAAAATCGCGGACGATTTTCCATTTTGGACGTGATACACTGTTATCATCGAAAACTGCATAAAGGCAGACGGCCTTCGTGGGGAGCAGCCCCATAGGCACTAACTTAACAATATTTGA
>BLMD01000052.1 GCA_011959925.1 Lachnospiraceae bacterium | reverse complement strand
AGCCGATAGAGATTAGAGGGTATCTACTTTTGTATCCAAACGAATAATATCTCCAATCTGAAGATTGGTAAAATCCTGAATCGATACCGTACTTTTTCCAAGATGTGCTTTGATCGGCACAGGCGCTCTTGAAATCAGACTTTGAATTGCTTCTGTATACTCTTCTTCATTATCTTTCTTAATACTGGAATACCAATATTTGGTATTCAATTTGTCCATAACAGGCTCTAATGTCATAAAAGGCAGACAAATATTCATCAAACCTTCAATGTCTCCCAGCCGCAGATTAAGAGTTACAAGCGCAATCATCTCACTCGGAGATATAAACTGGGCAAACTGAGAATTTGTTTCGATTCTCTCAAGCCTTGGATGAATCTCAAGCACATTGTGCCAAGGTTCGCTTAAAAGCTCTACACAAACGGATACAATCCGTTCTATAATCAAAAGTTCTATTTCCGAAAAATCACGGTTTTTATCCAGCGGATTTCCGCTTCCTCCCAGCATACGGTCTACGGAAGCATATCCGATATTAGAAGCCACTTCTATAATAATATTGCCGCTCAAAGGTTCCATATCAACAACACCAAGCAAAACCGGATTGGAAAGCGCATTGGAAAATTCCGAATACGTAACGGCTTCGGCGCTCATTACTTCTACCTGAATGCTTTTCCTCAAATAAACCGGAAGATTGGTGGATAATAACCTTCCATAATGCTCAAATATAATTTCTAATGTTCTTAAATGCTCTTTGGAAAACTTGGAAGGTCTTGCAAAATCATAGTTCTTCACCGGTTTCTCCGGAGCATCTTTCATTTCATCTACATCGAGTTCACCATCGCTTAATGCCCGCAGCAAACTATCGATTTCACTCTGGGATAATACATCACCCATGAAATTTCACCACCCGTCTGATCGTCTGATGCGTCTTTGATTACTGAGATGTAACTGTTGGGAATCCCACACCGACAATAAAATCAGAATTAAATAACTTCTGTACATTTGTCAAAATAGAATCCTGAACTTTCTGCTGGTCCGCATTAAACTCTTCGTATGTAAAGCCCGAGACAACCGATGTGATCTGACTCTGGATCTGGCTTTTCCAATCCGGCATTTTCTCTCCGTAATCTTTGTAACCGTCGCTTTCTTTATCCATGAATAAAGAAAG
>BLMD01000051.1 GCA_011959925.1 Lachnospiraceae bacterium | reverse complement strand
GTTCATTTAACAGCGCGTCCATTTCGTTCGCCTTGCTGTTGATCGTACGCAGATATTTCTCCTGTTTTTCCGGTGTGACCGCCACGCCGTCCAAAAGCCCTTCCGAATAACCTTTCACGGCAGTAATCGGCGTCTTTAAGTCATGGGCGATATTACTGATCAGTTCTCTGCTCTCCCGCTCACTTGCCATCTGCTGTTCAAAAGACTCCTTTAAGCGTTTGCGCATCTCTTCAAAGTTCGAGCAAAGTTCACTGATCTCATCCTTCCCTTCGCTCTCTATCGTAAAGTCGAGATTCCCCTGCTGAATATTCAGAGTTGCCGCCTCCAGCTTTTTGATCGGACGGATAATCCCCTGATAAATCCATACGATCAGCATCGCCGCTGTCAGTACAAGAATCAGCAGCACGGAAATGCACACATCAACCAAAAGGCTTTTCACCTCTGGCAGGATTTCGCAGGAATCCGTAACGATAAAAGCACTCCCTCTTTTTTTGTCGGTAAACGTAAAATCAATCTGTTTGAGCAGCACTTCTTCGTCGGAATCAATATAAAATCCCGCTACGGGATCCGGCTCGTTTTCCGCATAACTTGGCAATACTTCCGCATGCAGCGAATCTCCGCCGCCATGATAGAAAATCTCATCTTCCCTGCGCACGATCAGATACGAATACTTCTGCCGCAGCTGGCGGTTCTTCTCTTCCAGAAAACCGGTATCCAAAAAACGGTCGGGATCCTGCCGCGCAACGTTCAGCAGCATCTGGTAATTTTTCTTCGTGTAACGGTTTAACATCTGTACCGGATTGATCAGATCCGAATAATCTCCCGACTGAATCCCGTACGTCGTTTCAATCGCCTTAATCTGAAACTTCTGAAAGCCTATGACAAACACAACCGCCAGGAAAATAGGCACAAATATAATAATGCAAAAAGAAATCGACAGCCTTGTCTTTAACTTCATACTTCATATCCTCCGGGCAGATCTCTTATAATTCCAATCCCGTCCCCGGATACGCCGCCTTTGCGATGGCATGTTCCGAACACGGCAAACATTGCAA
>BLMD01000050.1 GCA_011959925.1 Lachnospiraceae bacterium | reverse complement strand
AGTATAAGTCCAAAGAGACTGCAATCCAGGCAACTTCAGAATTCTTTAAGCATGACCGTCAGGGAAATGCGATTCTTCCTAAAGGCAAGGAACGGCAGTATGTTGACATGGGGAATAATGTATCTGATACGGACGGGAAACCGTTTTTTAATGTGTATTCGCCGGAAATCCGGGATGAAAGCTTTTTCAACGGATACAACAAGATTGTTCAGAAGGTAGAGTTCAACAGCGGCCTTGCCTACGGCACGCTGTCGGATCCGCAGGTGGTGGATAAGACGGCAGAGGAAATTAAGATGAGCAAGCAGAGGTCATACTCTACAGTCAAGGCAATCCAGAACAGGCTGGAGGATGCGATCCGGGTGCTTGTGGATGCTGTTGACGCATGGGTGACAATGGAAAATCTGGCACGTCCCGGGGATGTGAACCTGGCTGTCTCCTGGGATGATTCACTTGTCACAGATAAGAAAGCAGAAAGAGAACAGGATCTTCAGGATTTAGCAGCCGGGATTATGCAGGCATATGAATACAGGATGAAATGGTATGGCGAAGATGAAAAAACAGCAAGGGAAAAGGTAGGAACTCCGGCAGGGGTGATTGAGTAATGATGTCACAGGGAAGCCTGGAAGGAATACCTATTCCTTTTGAGAAGGCTGTGTCTGACCTGGAGATGCGGATCATGGAAGATATCGTCCGGACGATCAGGGTTAATGGGTTTTCCACGGCTAAATCAGACGGGCAGATCAGGAGGATGGTTCAGTTAGGCGAGTCTGAGGAGAGTATAAAGAAATGGATCCGGGAGGCATTGGAGATTACGGATGAGGAATTAGAGAAGATTTTCTCAGATGTTGTTTACGAACAGTATTATGGGTATAAGAGGATCTATGACACGTTTGGAATAAAGCAGATCCCATTTGCCAGAAATATAGAATTGCAGGCTCTTCTGGCAGCAGTGAAAGTCCAGACAAGAGCAGAATTCCGAAATATCACGAATTCAATGGGGTTTGCGCTGCGCAATCCGGGAACAGGAAGTATCTATAACAGTCCGCTCACGGAGTTTTACAGGGATACACTGGATGGTGCAGTGATGGATATCGTATCCGGTTCAGTAAGTTATGATGTGGCGCTCAGCCGTGCGATCAATGCTATGACGAACAGTGGATTACGGACAATCTATTACGATACGGGGCACAGTAACCGTGTGGAGGTGGCTGTTAGAAGAGCGGTCATGACGGGATTCCGGCAGGTTCAGAGAAAGATAAATGAACAGGTCGCGAAGGATCTGGGGACGGATTATTTTGAGGTTTCCTACCACATTGGAGCCAGACCTGAGCATCAGGTTTGGCAGGGGAGAGTGTATTCCTATGAACAGTTGCAGAGTATATGCGGTCTTGGTTCTGTGACAGGACTTCATGGGGCCAACTGCTATCATGATTACAATGCCTTTATACCGGGGATTTCTGTAAGGAACTATACGGATCAACAGCTCGAAGAGATGATGGAGGAAGAGAACACACCCAAGCAGTATCTGGGAAAAGAATACACGGCATATCAGGCTCTACAGAAACAACGCCAGATGGAAAGGGGCATGAGGAAGACAAGACAGGATATCAGGCTGCTTGAGGCCGGGGAAGCAAGTAAAGACAGTGTGACTGTCTGCTGACAAATGCTTTATTGGTAATCGTATACATATCTCCCGAGAACTGTTGATATTCCAGTCTTGTGAAGAGTTTCTTCCCCACCCGTTTAAATTCCGGAAATATGACGCCTGTTATATTCTCAGCGCTGTCAAAAGAAACCGGATAGAAATACCCTGCCTTTGTGACATCAACAGCTATACCTTTACCGTCCATGTATGGCTTAAATGATATCCCGCCAGTGGAACATGCATATTCCACATATCTCGAAAGATTGCTCAGAAATGGAATCATATACTTCGCTATCAGTTCAGCCCTTGCACTCCCGGATATCACAATTCTGGATTCCATTGTGACCAGTCTTGCCATTTCCGTACATATGGATGCAGGAAGCCCCAGGCTCTTTATGTCACCTCTAATCCAAGGTGACTCATTGACATACATCTTCCCCCATTTATAAATGGCTTCAGACATCTTTTTTGAAATCGCAATATCCACGCCCATCGCCTTCTGGATATTTTCATACTGCATCAATCTTCATCACCTCTTTCTGACATGGGCAGCATATAAATGATCTGCTTCCACATCCCCACAACCAGATAACGCCAGACATCCTGTGCATGGTCATTTACCTTCAGCGGAACTTCCCTGCCGT
>BLMD01000049.1 GCA_011959925.1 Lachnospiraceae bacterium | reverse complement strand
AACAATGAGCTTTTGGAGGGATTGGGAAGCCTGGAATGCATTGACTGCGGAAGATGCTATATTTAATCCAAAAAATGTTGATGGCATATTCGATCACCTCTTTTTCTAGCCCATCTGATATATTAACGTCTCTATCATTTCGTTGATGACATTGATAAATCTGCTGGAAGCATTATATGCGTTCTGAAATTTTATCATATTTGTAAGTTCTTCGTCCGAAGAAACCCCGATCACCTGCTGTCTGGCATTATCCGTCGCCAGCGCAGTACCCTCAAGCCCGGACGCGGTAGAACCGAATACGCTTCCTAACGTTGCAATTTCCCCTATCATTTTGCCGTAAAATTCACCGAACGTACATGGCGTCGTATCATGCGGGCTTAAAAACATGGTATCATTGTTCCAGAGAGCCTCCAATGCTTTCCCCAGTTCGATGGCTTCCGGAAGTTCTCCGTCTTTGCCGTTCTGCAAATATGCCGGGAGCAGCGATTCGCTCTCCAAAAGCTTCGGATTGATATGAATACTTCCGATCGTATACTGATTTGCCGTATCCGTCGGATCTTCTTCATTGTAAACATAATAGGTTACGCCGTCGTCTCCCAGAACCTTCGTATAACGGGAACATCCGGTCCGCTCAAACAGCTCCTGCGGCGGAAGCGACCCGTCGGCGCCGACACAGCAGTTTTCGGTATCAAGGATCTTCGTTCCCGCTGCAAACGTCACTTTATTTCCGTTTTCGTCTGTTCCGCTGATCGCCGTATTGGAAGCAATATTGGGTGCAAGCAGATCGTTGATTTTGGTGACAATCGTATGTACCAGCATATCCAGTTCCGCTTCCACATTCATCATCACGGAATTGCCAAGCGTTTTATCATATTGTTCCATAGAAACGCCGTCCAAATCCAGATAATTTGCATGTTTGTCGCCTCTTGCCAAAAGCAGGGCTTTCAGCGATCCGATATCGTTCTTTTTGGCGGTGGAAATTTCCTGCGTGGTGTCGTATACTTTGTAATACTGCTCTTTTTCCAGATTGGATAGATGCGTCCAGTACGGCGTGATAAATCCCGTCTCTTCGTCCATCTGCTTTCCGATTTCATATACATGCGTCTCATCTACAAACGTCACGTTCTCAAAGTTTACTTTTACGATTCCGTTTGCCAGTTCTTTGTAGTTGATATCGCCGTATCTTGCAAGTTCATCTAAAAGCAGGTCTCTCTGATCCCTGAGATCCATCGCCGTTTCGATGCCGCCTGTTTCAATTTTCATAATCTGGAGATTTAATTCCCGAATTTTGTCTCCGATCTCATTGATATCGTCGATCGTATCGGACATCTGCTGATTTAAATTTGACTGGTATTTTTTCAATCCAGTGTATACCGCTTTCGCCCGGCTGATAAAGAGGCTGGATTTTTGAATGACCAGATTCTGATTCACTTCATTCGCGGGATTTTTGGCATACTCTTCAAATGCGCCGCGGAGACCGTTTTCTCCGAGCAGAGCGTCCTGAAATGCCGTTCCTTCCAACTCCTGAAACAGCGTCTGTATTTCGGCGATCGCCTCGAATGTCGTAGAGTAGAATCCGGAACGTCCCCATTGCGTCCGGAATGTCTTATCTAAAAAAATGTCTCTTGCATGGATCACGTCGCCGATCGCCACGCCGAGACCTGCCTGCGACGGTCCGATCGCAGGCGTTCTGCTAAATGTATCGTAATGTCTGTCTTCCTGTAAAACACGTTCCCGTACATAACCTTTTGTATCAACGTTCGCAAAGTTATTGGCGGTTGCGTTTAACGCATTCTGGCTTGTTTTCAAGCCGGATTCGCCAATAAATAAACTTCCCATTGAATTGGCCATAATTCTTCCTCCCTGTCAATCCTACTGTTTTGCGTCAAAACCGCTGTTTCCCAAAAGATCGCCCGTATTGCAGGCATTCTTGTCGTAATTGGCGGTTTCCGGCGCCTGCCGCATGCTTTTAAACAAGGTGAGATCGAATTCTACCATTTCAAGCGCCTGTTGTAAAAGAGCTTCATTGCGCTTATTGCATTCGTGCATCTCATTGCCCGTAGCAAGAATTTTGGCACGAATTTGGGAAAGGCGCTCCTGCTCTTTCGGCTGCTGCTCCAAATACCCGATCAGCCGGGTAATGGTCATCTCTTTGAAGTCTTTTCCAAGAACATCCGCCATATCTCTCAATACGGCGTCTCTGCGGTTGTCCAGATTCAGAAGTATGCTCGAAACATCCTGCTCCTGCTGTGAAATCTGTTCCAATGCACGGATATCCGCCCGAATAATCGCCTGCTTCTTATCCTTTGACAGCTCCACAAGCCGTTCATACTGCGTGTTTTCCTCTTCCAGAACTTCTACAAGATTATCCATTAAACTGGCCACTGGTAATTCCTCATTTCTTTCTTCATGCACTTATCTGTGCAGAGCATCATACTTTTCTAACAGCTTGCTGGCAAAATCTCCGGAATCCACTTTATAACTCCCGGATTCCACTCTTGTTTTCAGCTGAGCGACTTTATCTTCCCTGATGTCTGAAGCTTCTGCAACCGCCTGCTTCGCAATCTGATAATCATAACCAGTCTGTGAGATGGTCACTTTATCCCGTCCGATTGCAACGCCCGGCACTTTCTGACTTTTTCCTGATTTACTGCCCTGATACAACTGTGCAACCTGATTATAAGCCTCTATACGCATGACAGCATCTCCTTTCTTCCTTGAAATTTATAGTATCTATTCACTATACATTCTTCGCTCTTACACTATTTATCGGTTGTTTTTTGAT
>BLMD01000048.1 GCA_011959925.1 Lachnospiraceae bacterium | reverse complement strand
GCGGAAAGTCCCCGGTGGACCGTTTCTTCTCCGAACCTGATCATATCCGCCGGCTGGATGATGCGGAAATCGAACGGGCTTTCCTTCTGGAAATTGAAAGAACAGTATCCGCAGACAGCGTCATCGTTATTGACCATACGGAGTACGAAGTCGATTACCGTTTTGCAAAAAGACGCATCCGGCTCCGCTATTCCCCCGATCTGAAAGAAATATTTGTTGTGGAGCAGGACGCCTCCCTTACGCCTGTAAAGCTCCTGCACAAACACGATAACTCCATGATCAAAAGAAATAAGACTTATCTTTGCAGAGGTGATCACCTCCAAGGAGGTGATGAATAATGGATTACATTGCACGTTTCGGTCTGGAATTCAACCCGTTCCTAAAGAATTCCAAAGAAATCCTCGTGGAGAATGAGGAATCCCACGAGGTGCGTTTCCGCCTGAATTATCTTGTAGAGACCAAAGGCTTCGGCCTCCTGACCGGCTCCCCGGGACTGGGCAAGACAACGGCGCTTCGTTCTTTTGCTGCTTCCCTGAACCCTTCACGCTATAAGGTGGTCTATTCAAGCCTTTCCACCCTCACCGTACAGGAATTCTACCGCCTTCTGGCTTCCTCCTTCGGGGCGGAACCTGCATCCCGCAAGATAGACAACTTTAAGCTCATACAGGACTCGGTCAACTACCTTGCCCTTGAAAAAAGGATCACCCCGGTCATCATCATCGATGAGGCCAACCACATGAACGGAGCCGTTTTAAGCGACTTAAAGATACTGTTCAACTTTGAGATGGATTCCAGGGACCGGGCTGTTATCCTCCTTGCCGGACAGCCCCAGTTAAACAATACCCTGCGCCTGAATGCGCATGAACCGCTCCGCCAGAGGCTTGTCATGAATTACAACATGGAGGGCCTCTCAAAGGAGGAAGGACGCATTTATGTCACGGAAAAACTAAAAGGCGCAGGATGCAGGCAGACGGTCTTTGAGGAAAATGCCCTTGAGGCAGTCCTTAACTCTGCCAACGGTACGCCGCGTGTCATCAACCGTATCTGCGATGCCTGCCTGCTCATTGCTGATTCCAAGGAGCTTCATACAGTAACTGGTGAGACCGCCATGCAGGCCATCAATGATGTCCAGCTTGGGTAAGCATTCGCAAATCCTTTGTTTTGCGAATAGTTAACTGACAGCAGACAATTCAGTATCAGCTGATGAGAACAGGGGATTTAAGAGTACAGGAAATCCCCTGTTTTCTGAATTATATCCGGAAGCAGTACAATTCACTCGGGACATCTTCCCATGAACACTTTAAATTGTACTGACAATTCAGATGCTGTTTCTTTTTTCCCATGCGATAGGCACCGGAAAAAGGAAACTGGCTGGAATTGTTTATACAATACTGACCTTAAATAAGCTGCGCAAACAGATGCAGAAATTTTGAATGTTTATCCATACCATCTGAAATACAGGCGCATTTAATGTGAAGAATGTAGGTGCAGATAATTTGCCGAACAACA
>BLMD01000047.1 GCA_011959925.1 Lachnospiraceae bacterium | reverse complement strand
CGGAATGCCTCGGCGTGACGGCGAGAAGCCTTGCGGGGTTCGGGCTGATACTGGCGTCTGACGGGATCAATCCGCTGACCGGGGAGAGACTGCTCCACAGTAAGGTGGTGCAGACGGTGAAAGCCATCATGCTGACCTGCGGGATGTATGACGGTTCCGGAAGATTTGCGGTGGAAGTGGGCGTGCCTTCTAAGAGCGGCGTCGGCGGAGGGATCCTTTCGGTGGTAGATAAGCGGATGGGGATCGGCATCTTCGGCCCGGCGCTGGATGCGAAGGGAAACAGCATTGCGGGACAGCATGTCCTGCGGGAGCTCTCTTCAAGGATGAGGCTTCACATGTTCGCGGATAATGTGCCGGAATATTGATTGTTAAGTTGGAAATCTCTTGGAAGATGGTGAGGATATGGCAAAATATTTTAACACTGTGGCGGTGTGCAGACCGAACCAGCACTATATGGTAGACATATCGGACAAATTAGAGCAGATTGGCAGGATGATCGATGCAGGCTGGTATTTTACGATAAACAGAGCCAGACAATATGGAAAGACAACGACGTTAAAAGCGCTGGCAAAGTTTCTGGAGAAGAATTATGTGGTTGTGAGCCTGGATTTTCAGAGAATGAGTGCTTCGGATTTTAAAGACGAAGCGTCATTTGTGATGGCGTTTGCCCGTGAGATATCTGCCGTGACGGGCAGAAGAGATGATGTACCAAAGAAGATCCAGGAGAGATTAGAAGAATTTGCAGACGGACAAGTAAGAAATACCGTGCTTTCGGTTCTGTTTGGCTGTCTGAATCAATGGTGCCGGGAATCGGAAAAGAAGATTGTGCTGATTATTGACGAGGCAGACAGTGCAAGCAATAATCAGGTTTTTCTGGATCTCCTGGCTTTGCTGAGGGTAAATTATATTGACCGGGATGAGATACCAACCTTCCATTCTGTGATTCTTGCCGGGGTCTATGACGTGAAGAACTTGAAACGCAAGTTTACGGCAGACGGTGAG
>BLMD01000046.1 GCA_011959925.1 Lachnospiraceae bacterium | reverse complement strand
CAATGAGCAAATATGTAATTGAAACAAAAAATCTTACCAAACAATACGGAACACAAAAAAGCGTTGCCGATCTGAATATCCATGTCCAAAAAGGACGCATCTACGGTCTGCTTGGCAGAAACGGAGCCGGAAAGACAACGACAATGAAAATGCTGCTTGGGCTGACACAGCCCACTTCCGGGGAAGTCACGATTTGGGGGAAACCTTTAGCGGCGAATGAAAAAAAGCTGCTGCCCCGTATCGGCAGTCTGATCGAATCCCCCGGTTTTTATCCGAATCTGACAGCAACGGAAAATCTGCGGATTTTTGCTACCCTACGGGGAGTGCCAAACCGCAACGCAATTAAAAATGCACTTGATTTAGTTGGTCTGCCTTATAAAGATAAAAAACTGTTTTCCCAATATTCGCTTGGCATGAAGCAACGGCTGGCGATTGCGCTTGCCGTTATGCACGACCCGGAGCTTTTAATTTTGGACGAACCAATCAACGGGCTTGACCCAATCGGAATTGCAGAGGTACGTTCCTTTATCCATGATCTTTGCAGTGAGCGTGGAAAAACAATTTTGATTTCCAGTCATATTCTTTCCGAGATTGCGTTATTGGCTGACGATATAGGCATTATCGACCACGGCGTACTGCTGGAAGAAGAAAGCCTTACAGAACTGGAAGCAAAAAGCAGCAAGCATATTCGCTTTACTGTTTCTGATACGGCACAAGCGGCAAGAATTTTAGAACGTATCTTCCATGAAAACCAGTTTACCATACAGGACGACCATAATATGCGGCTGCATAATTTAGATATTTCTGTTGGGAAGATTGTAACGGCTTTTGTGGAGAACGAGCTGGAAGTATCACAAGCCTATATTTGTGAAGAAAGCCTTGAAGATTATTTCAAACGTGTAACAGGGGGTGAGGGGATTGCTTAAACTTGTAAAATGTGAGTTTTGGAAGCTGAAACGGAAAGGGCTGTTTAAAATTGCTCTTTTTACCTCTGTCCTGTTCCCGGTTTTTTACGCTATGCTTTTGTCTGACGGAGATTTTGCAGATTTTGCGAGCGTTGCCCGTGAAGAAAGCGGCTTTTTGCTTCTGATTCCCATACTGGTAATGATAGCTGCCAACCTGTTTTTTGAAGAACATGATAACGATACCTTAAAAAATCTTGTTTGTGTTCCTGTCTTAAAAAGCCGCTTGGTTATGGCAAAAGTTATTGTCCTTGTGCTTTTTTCTGCTGTTTATGAACTTGCGGGATTCTGTATCAGTGTCTTGCTTGCCATTACACAGGGCATTTCTTTAAATGGATTAGGGTTGCAGTTGTTCCTTACACTCTGCACAGGAATTTTATTATGGGCGGCAGCTTTGCCATGTATTATTTTAGTGGTCTGGTGTAATAAGTCCTATATTATTTCTGTCATAATCGCCTTTTTTTACACCCTGCTTGGATATGCGCTACATCTTAGCGATGCAATTATGATGAAACCATTAGGGCTTAACATCAGCACATTTATTCCTGTCCCTATTATCTTTAGATGGCTGTATCAGTTTAAGGTGCCGGAAGGAAAAATTATGACAGAATTTTATAATCGGTTAAGTCCGTATTTTATATCAACGCCCGTAATTTTTTTGATATTAGTTGCGGAAGCCGTTGTCTGTATTGCATTGGTTACAAGAGTTTATCAAAAACAGGAAGTATAGGAGGTTTTATATGTTATCCATTGTCTTAACTGAATTTCAAAAGATAAAACGGTATCATATTCTGCTGATTGGTATTATCGGAATGACGCTTTCTCCCGTTCTTGGGGTAATTACACAGAATGTTGCGATTGAGGAAGCCAAAAACCCTAATTTCAACATTAGCGCATTAGTAGACAGTACGATTTGGAACAATGCAACTATATTCATGCCTATTATTTTTACCTTGATTGGCGGTTATCTGATAAACAGAGAATATACCGATGATACACTGAAAAATATTTTAACTGTTCCCGTTTCATTTTCTAAGTTATTGACCGGGAAATTGGCAGCTATCGGTCTGTTATCCCTTGTATTGGGAATATACAGCTTCGTTATTACAATTATTGTTGGCATTTGTGCTGGATTGCCCGGCGTGAGTATTTCTGCCTTGATAAGCGGTTTGCTTTATATGGCTGGTATATCTATTTGTATTTATATTGCTGTTCTTCCGATTATTTCTTTTTGCGGAAGAATACCGGGGTTTTTCATGGGAGGTTCGATTATTGCATTTGTGTTAGGATATTGCAGCATGTTCTTTAAAAGCGGTCTGCTTAGAAATATTTATCCATTTTTAGCCGCTTTCACGGTGATTGGTTTTGATACCACATCATATATAAATTCAACAAGCAATGCTAATGTTCCTTTAGGGCTTGTTTCACTTGGAATCATGCTGTTGATTTCTGTATTTATCATTACGATTTCTAAAACACCGGGAAATTCTAAAACGAAACATAAAAAAAGCAATATTTCTTTGCGTCCTGCACAACGTGAACGCTTAAAAATGAATGGACGCTAATAGCAAGAAAGGAGTTTTTCAAATGAAAGAAAAAATTTTAAGTACGATTGCACTTATTACTGCCTTTGTACCATTGACAGCACCCTTTATATGGAAGCCGGATTCTCCTGCCGCAACAGCTATTATCATAGGGTATTGTATTTTCGCTGCGGTTAGCTTTATATATGCCCTTTTCCTTTTTGCAAAAATAAAACTCAGGGATATTAACACCAAAATTGCGCTTGGTGTTAATGCGGTTTATGTTGTAGGAATTTTGGTTACAGTAATTATTCCTCGCCTGTTAAACAGATAAATTATGGAAAGGTTGATGATATGTGTCATAAAAAAATTTTTTCTCTTGTGCTTGTTTGTACTTTCACAATAGGTTTGTCCCTTACAGGATGTTCAAAAGATGAAATTCTGGATCAGTACAATAATGTTATACAATTAGCCGGAAATGCAACTCTGACAGGGGATTTATCTCTTAAAGGGAAACGGACGTATGGTGACGATCATTACACTGGAACTTATGCAGCAGACTATAAGGATTTTTCCAAAACAGAATATCTCTTTGGTGGGACTTCCATTGAGCGCGAAAATGGTAAGGACATCTCTGTTTCCTGCAACTTG
The DNA here is from genome assembly GCA_011959925.1 of Lachnospiraceae bacterium. Lineage (GTDB taxonomy): Bacteria > Bacillota > Clostridia > Lachnospirales > Lachnospiraceae > Roseburia_B. Next base: position 231 of record BLMD01000046.1, on the reverse strand, counting down.
GAAATTACCGAGGGAACAGCACAAGTATTTTGGATTTTTGGAAGTGATGATCCAGTAATTTTACTTGAAGTAAGCGACAGCTATTCAGAAACATTAACATTGCCGGAGGGTGGAAACTATTTCGGTATTACAGGAGATAACTTTACAGGTCATTTAGAAATGAATATAGAATAATAATCTGCCGCACGACGGCAAAAGAAAAAAAGCCGTCGTACAGCAGAGGTTTTCATG
>BLMD01000045.1 GCA_011959925.1 Lachnospiraceae bacterium | reverse complement strand
AGAAGAAATCTGTCCGGATTATGCGTGCAGGTGTCTACCTCAAACCTGCATTAGTTCAGTGTGCCCATGCAGCCGTAAAATCTAGCAAATCCCCTTACTAACTGCTAATTTTGTGGATTTCATAAAGATTTGAAAAAAGGACGGCTCGCAAGCCGTCCATGATGTCAATATGGAATTTTGATTATAACCTGTGCGCCGCCAGTCTTTTCAGAGTTGCTTAAAATAAGCTGTCCGCTATGTTTGGCTATTATGGAGTCTGCTACATAAAGACCTATTCCATAATGCGATTTGGAATGTCTGCTTTGTTCGTCCATATAAAATTGTTCGGTCGCATGTTTTAACGCTTCGGGAGAAAAACCACTTCCCATATCAATGATAGAGCATAGGATTGAATTATCTTTTTCATATACTTCAAAGAAAACTGTTTTTCCTGCTGGCGTATATTCTATTGCATTTGAAAGAACATTTGCAAAAACTCTTATCAGTTGTTCACTGTCTGCAAAGATATATTCCCGATCAACATTCTCCCTCCATTCCAAATAAATATTTTTTACAGCGCACAAACCTTTTGCCTGTGTGCGGATTTCCTGCAATAAGGAAGATAATTTTACATTTTCACGACGAAAAGGAAAATTCTCTTTTGCTTTTGTCATGTCAATTAGTGTTTCAATATAGTCCTGCATTTGAACAACACTGCCCTCGATATAGTCCGCACATTCTTTCTGATTATCGGCAAGTATCGTGTCATACAGTAACTCTGTATTTCCACGGATAATAGTCAGTGGTGTTTTCAAATCATGTGCCAAAGCTGAAATCTGCTCTTGCCTTAATTTATCCGCTTGCCATTGCTCGGCAAGCGAATTTTTTAGTGCCTGTTTCAAGTGTTCCAATGCGGATAAGGCGCGGTCTACTTCAAATATGCCACTACTTTCAATCTTAAAATCCAAATCCTGCTTCTCAATTTTCTGGGTTACGATAAGCAGTTTGTCAATTTTCCTGCCCGTATATTTCCCAAACCAATGGGAAACAAGGAGCAGCAAAACGATAATCTCAATCATGATCAGCCCGATAAGGCAAAAGTCTGATGTCGGGCATATCCGTCGAAGCACTGGATTGCTAAATTGTGAAGTCAAACGGTATCGCAAAAGAATGACTTCATTCTCACGGTCAACAATCCGAACACGGTATGGGTGAACTACATTCTTTCCGTTTGTGACAGCTTTCTCCCAAAAGGTGTTGGCGGTATCTTCTGATAAAGAACCGTACTGGAACGTACCTGTGGGAGAATAAACGCCATAATCGCAAAAGCTGGGAATGTCGGCTGTATCAAATAATTTATCTGTCTGTATTTTTTCTGCTACGTCATCAATACTATCCTCAATATTCATGGCAGGAATAATGACTTCTGTATTGATAAAGAGCATATATAGACCAACATTAACGGCAATAATGAAAAGGATACCCCCAGCAACAGTGAATATATGCCGCATGAACACAGAACGTAGTTTTTTTACTCCCATTTATAACCCACCCCCCAAACCGTTTCAATCGGGGATAATTTGACAGCCGCTAACTTACTGCGGATATTTTTTACATGAGTGGCTATCACACTATCGTCACTTTCTCCCTCAAAACCAAAAACAGCTTCATAAATCTGCTCTTTTGAAAAAACCTGTCCCCGGTGCAAAGCCAGATATTCACATATTTCATACTCACTTTTGGTTAGAGGGAGTTTATTCCCATTGACTTCCGTTTCCTTTGCGTTGATGTGAAAGATAATGCCCGAAATGGATATGGCATATTTCTTTTCTCGGTTATCTCTGCGTAAATGTGCATTTACACGGGCAAGCAATTCATTTGTACCAAAAGGCTTTGTGATGTAATCGTCGCCGCCAATTCCCAAACCACGAACAATATCACTTTCCTGTGTTTTTGCAGTCAGGAAAATAATAGGGCAATCCACAAGGGAACGGATTTGATCGCATAATTCAAAACCGTCCATATCCGGCATCATAATATCCAACAAAATCAAATCATATCGTCTGAAATCTATATCAAGAACGGCTTTTGCATTTGCTTGAAGTGTTACGGTATGGGCGTCTTTTTCGAGAATGCGTTTTATCAGTTGAAGCATTGCGTTTTCATCATCAACAACTAATATATTCGCCATATCAATCCCTCCTGTCAGACTTCATTTACGGTCGCCCCAAAAGGCATAAGGGCGAGTTTTGCAATCTTAAAGCATTGCATACCAAACGGTATGCCGATAATTGTACAGCATAGCAGTATTCCATTTATGCACGCTGTTATGGCAAGCGGAATACCACTGATTATAAGCCATACAAGGTTTGCCAAAATTGAAATTGCATTACCGCCATACTGAATTTCTTTTCCAAAAGGAAAAAAGGTAAGAGCAGTAAATTTGAAACATTGCCGCCCAATCGGTATTCCAATAATGGTTATGCACCAAAAAATGCCCGATATTGTCCATGCAAAGCCCTGCCATAATCCTCCGCACAGGAACCATATCACGTTTCCCAAACAACCCATATTATAGCATCTCCTCACTCATTTGTACACTTTCCCTCGTACCGCAAAAACCACACGAACAAAATTACAATAAACAAAACCGTCATGCCCGCGCACATGCTTATCCCGAATTTAAGTTCTGCGCTAACAGCAGTTAAATCCTGCAAGGTAAATTGAAGTGCGAAATCACTAAAACGTATTCCAAAGCCATATGGCAGCACAAACCACAAACCTGTACCTAAGCCCGTTTGGAGCAATGCAGCTAATAAACTGCCAATAGCTCCCATTCCTATGCAGACCGTTCTTCCAAACCGAAATGCCAAAATAATAGAAAGAGCATATAGCAGTATATTACTGCTCCATAAGGTCAAAGCCGGTAATACAAGGGATGATGTCGGCAAAAACAATTTTGTTCCTGTCACCGGAAGTAACAAAGTAAATAGAAATATGCTCAATAATACCGAAAGCAATCCGGCGGCAATCAGTAACAGGAATTTAGACAAAATGGCTTTCGTTTTGGAACGCAACACTAAAATATTCTGATAATGCCCCGCCCGGTTTTCCTGTCCTGCGGTAATCTCACAAACGATACTAATAACAAAAGGATATGCGATTGCGAAAAGCTGAAAGAATACCGCAATTTTGTTTATATCGTTTACAGCCGCAAATGTCGCATACAGTAAAACAAGCGCTACTCCCAGAAATGGGAATAAAACATGTATCCAAAAGAACGAAGAATTGCGCAACTTGTAAAAATCGCTTTTTAGAAAATGATATAACTCAATCATGTGTTCTGTCTCCTTTCGTGAAAAGCCCTGCTGTAAGCAAAAAACACAATACCGCCAAAATCAAGCTAAGCAAAACGGCAGGAATGATTGTTCCAGTATTCAGCAGAAAAGAACCATTTTCAATAGAAATACCGTTAGGGCGCATTTTGAAAAAGGGGCATACAATGCGTGCTGGAATGGCAAATGGATTGAGATAAAACAAATCACTTTCTGCTCCAATCGTGGATAAAATGTTGCAGCTAAAGGAAATTAGTACAGCGGTAAGATAATTTGTTTTTTTCGCAAGTAACATAATAAGCGGAAGCTGCCAAAGGTAAACAAGAAACAATAACATACAGCCCAAAAAACCATTAAGCGGGTCAATGTTCATCACGGTAAAAACACCAAAGAGCGTACAGCCACCCCACATTACAAAATTGGTTAATAAAAGCAGCACAGCAACCGCAAACAGCTTGCCAATCCAGATTTTCTTCATGTCAACAGATAAACAGAGAATATTCTGATACTGTGTGCGTTTTTCACAACTGATAAAGCTGGCACACCAAATAGCAATCATAATCGGCAGTATCAAAATATACCACCAATTATAGGCTGTAAGCTGAACAAATTTTCCACTCAAGATGTATCCTAAACTCAAAGTAACGATAGGAGCCGCAACAAATAGCTTTAATGCAAACGTATGACGTACTTTTAATAATTCAGAATGTATAAGATGAAACATTATTTTTTCCCCCTTTCGTTATTAGCAGCTACAACACGCATAAAAATTTCTTCTAAACTTGTGCCTTTGTTTATTTCGCTTTCATAGCCCAGCTTCCCGGCAGAAATAATTCCAATGTGTCCCGCAATCTGTTCTACTTCGGATAAAATGTGGCTGGATAAAATTACTGTAATTCCATGCGCTGGAAAAGAACAGATAAGTTCCCGTAATTCTTGAATACCAATAGGGTCTAACCCGTTTGTCGGTTCATCTAAAATCAACAATTTAGGTGATGCTAACAACGCAAGCGCAATGCCAAGCCGCTGTTTCATTCCCAAAGAAAAATGTCCCGATTTCTTTTTTCGGGTGTCTGTAAGGTCAACAATCCGTAAGACTTCCTCAATGCGGGTATCGGGAAGTCCGAGCGCAAGGGTTCGCACTTTCAAATTTTCGTATGCCGTCAGATTTTCGTATAGGGGTGGCATTTCAATCAATGCGCCAATAGATTGTAAATCGCTGCGGTTCCATGCGTGACCGTCAAACTCAATTTCTCCCGATGTAGGGCGCAAAATGCCAGTGAGCATTTTAAGAATGGTAGATTTGCCTGCTCCATTCGGTCCCAGCAATCCGTAGACAGAATTTCTCTGAATGTTCAGAGATACATTGTTTACTGCTGTCTGCCCTTTGAAATTTTTACAGAGGTTTGTTGTTTTCAAAATCATATCCATAATCATCATGTCCTTTCATTTAATTCTATTAGTAGCATAAAGAATATTTTTGAAGATTTCATAAAGAAAGTGGATTTTTGTTTATTTCTTATTAATATGAATAACAATCTCTCCAAATAAAGGAAACCATGTAACAATAACACTTTGCCAAACAACACTTCAATTTACATTTTTCGGAATAACCAAAACCTCCATTTCTTTATCCATTTCTTTTATAAAAACATTCTTTTACAGGTCTATCCCTGCTCTCTCTGCGAAATCAGATTTTCGTCCGATAAGTATCGACTGTCTTTCTTTTGAAAGGCTCTCAAATACACACTTGTACCCTTTTTCCATCAACGGAGTGATGAAATAAAATAGAACCAACGAACGATAATTCTCACTTGTTCATCGGCTCTGCGTCTATGCGTCTGGCTCTGTTATTACAGTTAATTGAAAATTTTTTGCTTTAATTAAAGTTTCATGTCTGCATTTCGGACAATAAAGAGGATAGTTTTTAACTCTGTATCTTTTCGTATTTGAAGCCTTGTTTTATTTTGGCATATAGGGCATAAAATCCATTTAACTTCCATCAGTCTAATCCTTTTTAATCAATCATTATCTTAATCTTCATTTTTATATAGTGCATAATAATCAGAATCTATGTTATCCAACATTTGAGTAAACCATTTTTTTGTGTCATCAAGGGCTTTATTATAGATAATCGGCGCCATTTTTTCTTCAAACAAATCCAACAGTTGTATTAATTCAATCATGCCAATTTCTTCACCACGTTCAGCAATATAGAACGCCTTTATCTCAGCATTTAATTTTTCCTTTTGCACATCTGATAACTTAATTTTTGATATACTTTCCCTTTTTTCATAAACTGTTCTCCTTGTTCTTAAATCAAATGAAAATATCTACACGCTTTGAAGATACCATCCTCTTCAATGTCTGCCGTCACATAATCAGCTATTTCCTTTAACTCCGAAACAGCGTTTCCCATAGCGATTCCAGTACCGGCAGCTTGTAAAACCTCAAAATCATTCATACTGTCGCCAAAAGCATAAGCGTTTTTTATATCTGTTTCTAAATAATCACACAAAAATTGCAATCCTTTGGCTTTGGAATTACGCTTTTCTACTATATCAGCCCCTTTTATGTCGTCACATAATGGACATTTCAATTCCGGGAATTCCGTTTCCAATTTTTTTATGCCCGCTGGCTCTCCTACATAAGACATAGTGCAAATCCTTTTATCTATCAACTTCCATGGGTCTTTATATTGTCTTTTTAATTCGCCCCAAATTTTGCGATCACGTTCTATGACCTGTTCCATATGGGTAAAATAGTCGTTATCTTCCAAAGTAACTCCTACGGATAAGTCCTCATCCTCTGCAAATCTCAAAATTGCTTCAACCAGTTTTGGCGACATATAAGTTTCATAGATTACTTCATTTCCTATTGTTATCTTCGCCCCATTACTATGTATAATCGCATCTGCACGAATAATATCCCGAAATTGGCGGCTGAAATAATTATCCATATCCCGTCCAGTTGCAATAACAATATAACAGCTTTTACGAAGCCTGCTAATAGCTTCCATAGCACTTTCTGGTATGTGATGTGTCCTGGGATTTAGCAGTGTCATATCCAAATCAAAACTGACGATTGACTTCATAAACATTTATCCTATTAGTTGTTGTATTATAGCTTTTCATACTGTGCAGCAATTAAACTTCGGCTATATTTAATTCTTCCTGCAATCTGTTAAAAAACAGCGATATATGATAACCGTCAACAATGGCATGAGATACCTGTATCGTAAGCGGGAGCAGAAATCTGCCATTCATTTCTGCATATTTTCCCAAAGTAATCATTTTAATGATTTTATTATCTCCATTACTTGTATTTGAAGAAAAATGTTCAAAATGCAGCCACGGCACAAATGAAACATTAAATACATTTTGAGGTAAAATTTCTTGGGGAACAATCACATTTGAGCCTGCATATTTTTTTAGCGTCTGTTTATATTCCATATCAAAAGCAGGATAGCCCTCTTTCATCTTGACATATAGAGTAAAAAATAATTTCGTCTGCTCATTAAATGCTGAAAAAGTAGGGACTATCTTTTCCCATATAATTAAATTTCCATCAAGAATATCATATTTGAAATTTTCAATACTATTTAATATTTTGTATAACTGAAACAACAAGCGGGATTGCAAATGAGTGTTTTCCTCCCTACTTTTTTCCAATGTCTTTGTAATATCTATTTTTACAGTAAATTCAATCGTTGTGCCTACACTCATAAAATATTGAAAATATTCTGCTCTGTCAAAGTTGTTCATATCTATTTTTTATATAACTCCATACTGTACCTCTTTGATTTTGTACTTTTTACCGCAAATCTAATGTTGGCAATGAAAGTAATTTACAAAATTCCCTCAAGAAAATTTGCTTATTCAATATTACGTTCCTATTATCCGTTTTTTTTATACTCATATTCTAAATATTCAACATATTTTTCAAAAATGGCAATAAAATCTGTTGAAAATTCATTCTGAATTTTTTCCATAGCGTGTTGCACCGCCTTTTTCATTTTGCGTGTGACTTTATCCGCAAAAACCTGTCCGCTATCCGTAAGTGAAATCAATTTTTCTTTTGACTGTTTTTGGGGTAAAAGAATAATATACCCCGCACTGACACACTCTTTTATAATTGTGTTCAGTGTTGTCTTGTGTATATGCCAATCTTCACATATCTGTTTTTGAGAATGCTGTTTTTGGTCGCTTAGTATATCTAATAACAACAATGTGTTTTCTTTTATCCCCATTTCTTTCGCAATTTCATAATAGACGCCAATACATCTGTTGGTTGTAAGCATTAGCTGATATACCTCTTTTCGATAATCGTTCATTTCATCTCCCTTTCTTTATAAAATACGAATCCGTATTGAAATTATAGTACGAATCCGTATTGATGTCAAGATTAAAAGTAAACACGACAGAGCTTTCAAAAACTCTGTCGTCAATTATTTATATATATATGATTTCCTTATTCACAATCTCCCTTGCACAAGTCCTTATGTTATTAACCCGTCCAACCCATTCTAAGGCCTTTTCTTCCTTTAGGCGTTCCGTTATGCCCTGCGCCTGTTTCATGCCCTCTATGA
>BLMD01000044.1 GCA_011959925.1 Lachnospiraceae bacterium | reverse complement strand
CTATATTTTAGCCGGTGTAATACCCGTTAGGTCAATCGCATGGCTGAACTGTTACGGATTGTTTATGGATTTTTCGGAAACGAACAGCTGCTTTTCTGAAGGAACCTACTGCACTCATGTATGTTCACACTCCGGCAGAAAAAAACGCCTGACAGCTCAAAGTTTTCAAACTGTTCAGACGTTGTTTGTTCCGATTTGTTTTCTCCTGCGGAAGAATCAGTAAGCCAGATCGCTCCGGATATACCCGATGCATTTCCTGCCGTCTACCTTCACCTGAATCCGATACCATTTCACTCCCGCTTTGTCACAGGTTTCACAGAGAACCTTTAATTTCGTTCCTTTGGCAACGCCGAACAGTCTCGGATAATTCGTTCCGGCAAATTTCCGCACATTGATTCCGAATTTCGCCGTAACCGTCTTTTTGGACAGCATTTTTGTATTTGCACGCAGAATCTTGGAAAATTTACCGCGAATCCTTTTGTTTCCGCTGTATGTATAAGCTCTGACTTTATAAAAATACTCTTTTCCCGGCGCAACAGACGTATTCATAAATGCCTGGCTCTGAGACGAAAGCCTGGCAAGACGCGTATATTTCCCGTTTCTCGCTACAGAACGATAAATTTCGTATCCCGAAATTCCCGCCGCAGGCTTCCAGCGGATGTTTACACTCTTTGGTGTGCAGACGCCGGATGTTACTCCCTGCACGCGCGGAATCGTTACGATTCTTCCCTGAATCGTATTCATTGCAAAAGCCTCTCCGGACGATGCCAGGCAAACCGCCAGGCACCATACAGCCGCTAACATTTTTACTTTTTTCATACTGCCGTTTCCTCCGTTTTTCTATTTTTTTCCTTTTTCCAGCTTAACACTCCTATGTTTCCTGTCAACAAACTTTCTCTGAATTTAAAAAATAATTAAGAATAAATCATTTTAAGATTCTTTTGACCGTTTACCGCATACATCTGTTTCTTATACTGTATCCTTACGAAAGCCTTCTTTTCACTGTCACTAACAAGAGCAGAAAAAACAGAATACCAAGCATCCACAGCAGGTCCAGCGATATCGTTCCTTTTTGCCACAGATAAATTTCCACATATCTCCACTCCTCCCCCGCGCATGTAAAATACACGAAAAACTTGTTCCAAATATATTCCCTGGTCATCTTGAGTCCTCTCATCTTAAGTAAATCCATATTTTGGAAGCCGGCATCTGACAAACGCATGGACACGTTTGATCAAGAAACGGCATGTTTTCTTCTATCATAAATCTATCATGATTTGATGTCAATATTTTTTCGCTGTAAGCGAATTATATCAATCTATAATTAATGTTTTTCATTTGGGAATACTGTTAAAATAGTGGAAACAGACGGAGGCGCTTATGGAAGATATTCTTGATAAATCAAAAGTCGGGCAGCGGATCCGACAGCTTCGGATCCAAAACGATTATACTCAGGCCAAATTCGCCGAATTGATCGATATATCTATTAACTTTCTATCTGAAATCGAAAACGGAAAAAAGGGATTATCGCAGGACACCCTTGCCAAAATTTGCAGACAGCTGAATACTTCTGCCGACTATATTCTATTCGGCACAAAACCGCAGCAAAATTCGCTGATCGATCTGGCAAATACGCTCACCATCGAAGAAATCGAGACGACAATTCGTTATTTGGATTCTTTGATCGCCATGAAAAAAATACATTCCTGAAACAAAAAATGCGGGAAACCATCGCGGTTCCCGCATTTTTTTGCCTGCATGATTATTTTAAAGTAACCTTTGCGCCTTCTGCTTCCAGTTTTGCTTTAATATCATCTGCCGTAGCTTTATCAGCGGCTTCTTTTACTACCTTCGGAGCGCCGTCAACTACTTCTTTTGCTTCTTTTAAGCCTAAGCCGGTAACTTCACGTACCACTTTAATAACTTTAACTTTGTTCGGACCAACCTCTGTTAATTCTACGTCAAATTCGGTCTTCTCTTCTTCTGCTGCGCCTTCGCCGCCTGCCGCTGCAACTACAACGCCTGCTGCTGCAGATACGCCAAATTCTTCTTCACATGCTTTTACTAATTCGTTTAATTCCAATACGCTCAGCTCTTTGATCGCTTCAATAAATTCTTCCGTTGTTAATTTAGCCATTTTTTATTACCTCCATATACTATTGTTTTGATTCACTAGTTGCTTTCTGCTTCTGCCGCAGCCTCTGCCGGCGCTTCACCCGCATCGCCCTTTTCCGCGATCTGGTTAAGCACACGCGCCAAGTTCGCAATCGGAGACTGAATGCTTCCAAGGAACTTGGAGAGCAATTCTTCTCTGGACGGAACAGCCGCAATTGCTTTCATTCCTTCCGCATCGTAAAACGTTCCTTCTACAACGCCGCCTTTGATTTCCAAAGCCGGAGCCGTCTTGGCAAATTTCGCCAGAATTCTCGCCGGAGCGGTCGCATCCGTATTGGAAACCGCAAGCGCGCTCGGTCCTGCCAAAATCGAAGAAAGGCTTTCAAAATCCGTTCCCTTAAATGCAAAGTTCATCATTGTGTTCTTATATACTTTATAAGTAACGCCCGCTTCCCTCAGCTGCTTGCGAAGCTGAGTATCTTCTGCAACAGTAAGTCCGCGGTGATCCACCAACACGGCTGTCTGTGCGTCTTTGATGCATTCGGAAATTTCCTGTACGATTGGTTGTTTCAGTTCTACTTTTGCCACGAATCGTGCACCTCCTTTTATTTTTTTACGGCATATTTGCCATAAGAAAAACCTCTCCGCCCAAAGACAGAGAGGTATTTGTCCATTTACAAAAATTGTAATCTTTCAAATTTCCTCGGCAGGCTCATACGATTACGCCACAGGCACCTGCTGTCTTCGGCAATATGCTTTTTGATTATGAAAAACTTTTTTCTGTTTTTCAAACATGCCTACGCATTATAACATGATATATCACAGATGTCAATCCGCAAAATTAAGCCATTACCTTCACGACATTTAATTTTACGCCCGGTCCCATGGTAGGAGCCAGCGTAATGCTCTTAATGTACTGTCCTTTCAGGCTGCTTGGTTTTGCTTTACCGATTGCATCTATAAGAGTCTGGAAGTTGTCCGCTAATTGTTCTTCTGTAAAAGATGCTTTTCCAATTGGCACATGGATAATATTGCTTTTGTCCAATCGATACTCAATCTTACCAGCTTTGATATCATTGATCGCTTTTGTAACGTCCATGGTAACGGTTCCGGCTTTCGGGTTCGGCATTAAGCCTTTCGGTCCGAGCACACGTCCCAGACGTCCGACAACACCCATCATATCCGGCGTAGCAACTACTACGTCAAAATCAAGCCATCCTTCGTTCTGGATTTTCGGAATCAATTCTTCGCCGCCAACAAAATCCGCGCCTGCCGCCTGCGCCTCATCCAGTTTGGTTCCCTTTGCAAATACCAACACACGGACTGCTTTACCCGTACCGTGCGGCAATACGACCGCTCCGCGGATCTGCTGCTCTGCATGGCGTCCGTCACAACCGGTTCTGATATGAGCTTCGATTGTCTCATCAAATTTTGCAACCGCCGCTTTTTTCACAAGAGCAACGGCTTCTTCTTTTTCATATAATGCTGCTCTGTCGATTGCTTTCGCAGCTTCTGAATATCTTTTTCCTCTTTTCATTCTTATAACCTCCTGTGGTAGTATCGGGGAGCGTCTCCCTCCCACTGTTTTGCTTCATTAAGGAAATCTTGTTTGCTTTCGGCCTACTCTTCTACGGTTACGCCCATAGATCTTGCAGTTCCGGCAATCATGCTCATAGCCGCTTCCAAAGACGCCGCATTTAAATCCGGCATTTTCAGTTCCGCAATCTCCTGTAATTTCGCTTTGGAAATAGTTGCAACCTTTGTTCTGTTCGGCTCTGCAGACCCCGATTTGATGCTGCAAGCCTTTTTGATCAGTACGGGTGCAGGCGGAGTCTTGGTCACAAAACTAAAGCTTCTGTCTGCATATACTGTAATAACTACAGGGATGATCAGGTCTCCCTGGTCTGCCGTTCTTGCATTGAACTGCTTGGTAAACTCAACGATATTTACGCCGTGCTGTCCCAATGCAGGTCCAACCGGAGGAGCCGGTGTTGCCTTTCCGGCAGGAATCTGTAATTTAATATATCCTTCTACTTTCTTTGCCATTTGGAATAACCTCCTTAGTTCATCTTTTTCACTTCTGCGAAACTGATTTCTACCGGTGTTTCGCGACCGAATAATTCCACATTGATGGTAACAATCTGCTTCCCGTGATTCATCGTCTGGATCACGCCGATGGTGTCTTTCCAGACACCGCCCGTTACGACAACGGTATCACCTTCGTCAAAATCCACCACAATGCTCTCTTTTTTGATTCCCAGCGGCATCATTTCTTCGTCCGTTAATGGCACAGGCTTCGAACCCGGTCCTACAAACCCCGTAACGCCCCTTGTGTTCCTGACAACATACCAAGTATCGTCATTCATCACCATATTAATGAGTACATATCCCGGAAACATCTTCTTAGAAACCTGCTTTTTTGCACCGTTTTTCAACTCAAACACATCCTGCATCGGGACTCTTACTTCAAGAATCTGATCCTCTAAATGTCTGTTTTCAATTGTCTTGTCAATGTTTGCCTTTACCTTATTCTCATAGCCGGAATAAGTATGGACAACATACCAGTGTGCTTCTGCCATAAAACGCCTCCATTATAAATTTACCAGGAAATCAATACCATACTGGATAAAAGTATCCAATATTGTAATAATCAGACCAACTACAACTGATGCGGCAATGACAGCCGCGGTCTGTTTTGCAAGCGGTTCTTTTGCCGGCCAGGCAATTTTGCCGAACTCGGCTTTTAAACCTTCGAACCAGCTCGTCTTAGGAGCTTTTTCTACTTTTGCGTTATCTGCCATAATTCCACTCCTTACCTCCGCCCGGATTACTTGGTTTCCTTGTGTAAAGTATGCTTTCTGCAGAATCTGCAATACTTTTTCAATTCCATTCTTTCCGGATGAGTTTTCTTGTCCTTTTTTGTGTTGTAATTACGCTGTTTGCATTCTGTGCATGCCAATGTAATTCTCGTGCGCACAACTTCCACCTCCATAAATTCATTGTGTGTTTTTCCATGCCGCAATCCTGCTGCGCCGTTGAGATCTCACAGCGGATAAATTTAGGCATAAAAAAAAGACCTACTTCCAAGCTGTTCTATCATAGCACATTCTTGTATAGCCGTCAATTCTTTTTTAAAAACCCGGCAGCCGGGCCGCTGATCACAAAATCATCGATAGCCGGGCTGCCGCCTGTTTCTGTTTCTACTTATTTAATAATGCTTCATTTTTAATAATGCTTCATTGTCTGATCCTGACCGTTTTTCATCAACTTCTGAAAAACTGCAGGACTCTTCCGTTCTCGTTCTCCATCATCTTTCTCTGCATCATC
>BLMD01000043.1 GCA_011959925.1 Lachnospiraceae bacterium | reverse complement strand
TTAGCCGGTGTAATACCCGTTAGGTCAATCGCATGGCTGAACTGTTACAAAAAAACAGAAAAAAAAGGAATCATATACTGGACAAAACGAAAAGTATGTGGTATTATAATTAAGCACGTTTGAGAAAACGTGTTTTGAATAACAAATCGATGCGTGGCTCAGCTTGGTAGAGCGCTGCGTTCGGGACGCAGAGGCCGCAGGTTCAAATCCTGTCGCATCGACTACTTGGCAGGGGCGCCGGAATCCTTAGAAACTGAGGGTTTCGGGCTTTTTTATTTTCTATATCAACTTTATGTATTCCGCAGCTTGACCGTATGTTTCAGAACCCGTATGATAAGCACAGGTAGATCGGATTGTAAGGATAAAGAAGATTTTTAATCAGATAAAAAATCTATCCCGGCTGTCGGTCTATTGCAAAGCTTTTGACATAAAAAAGGTACAAGCGAATACAATGAACTATAAAACCGCCGGCGGACAGTAGTTTGAAAACATGCAGATGATCTTATGAAATTATGACATGAAAGGGAACAAAGATATGTGGAATGGAAGGTCATCAACGATAGAAAATAAATTTAAGGTAGATTCGAGCAATCAAGAGATACAGTTGGTGAGAGGCAGGCTGGCATTTTATGGTTCGACGCAGCAGAAAGTGGCAATTAGGTTTGGCCAGGCCAGATGCCATTCGTTTAGTCAGGATTTTATTGCTGCTATTCTGCATCAGATTGTGGTATCTGCAATTTATTGCCGAAACTCGCGTGACGCGAACGGCGCTAGGCTGCTTTGTCTGGGATCGATGGTTTTCGGGTCCCAAGCTTCCGTTGAGAAAAACAATTATGATACGGTTATGGAACAGTTTCTGGAGCAGAGCGCTTCGGTTTTTGCGGGGAGTGCAATGTTGAGTAATCAGCTGCTTGAGGCAGTAAAAACGGCAAACAGCCTGATGCATCAGTTAAATAATTCTCTATACAACCTGAGGCCGGGAGATAAAGCCTGGAACAGCAGTATCAGTTACGATTTTGATCCGACTGCATGGGTCTATGTGGCGGATATTCAAGGACGGAAGTATTATATCGACCATACCGGTCTGCAATGGCGGGAAGATACGTCAGGGAGGCCTGCGGGAATTCATCTGACGGATGCCGGGGATGCCCAGAGGATGCTGCATTATTGCGAGCTTCGGGGGATGCTTGAGAGTGATTATGTATTCGGCATAGATATTTATTCCTGCAAGGTGGAGGGCGTTTCGTGCTTTTTTGCAGGTTCGTCTTCCAATCGGTTTAAAAAGCCGCCTGGCTGTGTGCCGGGGAAATGCAGTCAGATCTACATAGAAGACAATGGAAACTGGATATCAATTGCCTGAGAGGAGGGGTATGATGAAGAAATGGGAAACGATGACGGCGGAGAAAGCGTTTATTACGGATCTCGGGGCAACGACCGCGGCGGATTCGGAGCAATTTTGCCGTTTCGCCGTTTGGATACCGGAACAAGAAAAAGGAAAACACAGAATTGCCGAAGTGGGAAATGATCTGGAACGTTTAAAGAAAAAATATGCGGTAGGTCAGGAATATATCTTTTGTGTGGCGATGCCGGGATAAAGGCAGAGCGTATACCATAGAAGGAGGCGGGATCAACGAACAGGATCAGGTTTGATGAATTGGTAGGAGAGCTGGCAAGTTCGGTGCAGCAGTCGCAGATTGCACTGGAACAGACGGCGCGCGAGCATTTTATGAGTTATTTTACCAGGCAGGAAGATACGCTGGTGCCGGATACCCAAAAAATACGTGTATCTTATATGGAACAGAATGAAAAAAAGGAAGGAAGTTTTTTTGTGCCGACGGCGTCGCTTCTGTCTCACAACAGCATGGCGTTAGACGAGGTGAGCGTTACCCTGAGAGCAGACCTGCAGATGGAAGGAGATCTGCTTTATGCGGATTTTAGCCGGGGCGGCCGGGAGGGGGAAGGCGGAGCAAATCCAAAGGGAGGTGATAGACATAACTGCGAAGTAGAGCTGAAATTTAAAAACAGGCGTCCGGCAGAGGGAGTCATAGAAACCGTCAATATGTTAAACAAGAGCATATAAGCTCATATCAGGAGGGCTGCATATGGCAGAAACAGAACGCAATTTACCAAAGAGTTCCGGCGGGGGAACGGTTTCCAATGAGGAGAACAGTGCGTCTTATTTTTCAAATCTTCCGATCGGAGATTTGATCTGTACGCCGTTTATTGAACTGGCAAGAGGGCAGGCGCAATTGTGCGAGGTGTACGTGCAGACGCTGTTTAAGCTGGCGTATGTCGATGCGGACAAAGCGGCAGGCGGCGAAGATGAAACGACAAGATCACTGCGGTTTCGCTATACCCGTCCGATTGTGGACGAGGCGAGCGGTGCTGTGACGCCGACGGAATTTACGATCGACGCTCCGCTTTTGTCGTTGGTTCCGCTTCCGGCATTTACCATGGATTCTGCAGACGTAAATTTCAATATGGAAGTAAATATCGCCAATACAAAGAAAGAGGATACGTCCTCTTCCCTGGATACGAATGTCAGTTTCGGCTTCTGGAAAGTCAAGGGCAGCATATCGGGCAAAGTTTCCGGCAGCAATTCCATGACTTCCAGCAATTCGAACAAGGCGACGTATTCCATTTCCGCGCATGCCGTTCAGCAGCCTGCGGCAGAAGGCATGGCAAAGCTTACGTCGTTGTTAGCAGAAACGATGGAACCGATTGTGTCAAGAACGCAATAATAAAACAGACGGATATCCCGAAACCCCGTAAGGGCGGAAAGATATCCGTCTGTTTTATTCTTTATGCTGTTTCTGTGAAGCCCGGCAGCCCGTCAGCGGCCAAGCGCCTTTCTTTTTTCAAAAAATGCATCAATATTTTCTTTAATTTCTTCCGGTTTCAAATGTTTGAGCAGATAGCCAGCCGGTTTTAACGACATAACTTTTTTCACGCTCTCGTGATCGCTTCTGCCGGTCAGAAAGATGACGGGCACATTTCCGAATGCCGGATCCGAACGCAGCATTTCAAGCGTCTGTCTTCCGTCGCATACCGGCATTTCATAGTCAAGTAAAACCAGATCCGGCTTGTTTAACGTAATGATCCGGATGGCGGCAACGCCGGATTCGGCAAGCGTAACGTCGTAATCGTCGCCCAGCATTTCTTTCATATGCTGCCGGATGGTCATGGAGTCGTCTACGACAAGAATTCTTGGTTTTGTGTTGGCTGCTTCCCGTTTCTTTAGGAATGCTTTGACTTCGTCCATGGCATTTTCTATTTCAATCGGCGTTCCGATTCCGTTTTCGAGCAGGTGAGGCGCGATCGCACAATAAGAGAAATATCCTGCGCCCGTATCAAATAAAAGGCGTATGTGCGGGCTTTCTTTTTCAAAGACTTTTTGGAACTGTTCGTAAGAGAGAAGATTTTCTGCTTTCAGCTCATATTCTTCTTCCGTGGGGAATTGTTCCATCACGCCTTCCACGAACTGCCTCGCTGTGTACCGGGCCGCGTGGACCAGCATGTTATCCAGTTTGTTTGTCTGGATTCCCATGATTTTTCCGACGGTATTGATCAAAAGCTTTTCTTCAAACACCAATATGACTTCCTGTTTCTTTTTGCTTTTTTTTGTTCCGTAAATCAGGCGGTAGTATACGCCGTTTCCGAATTTTTCCCCGTTATATGTATCGCTGATCAAATGTGATTCCAGATGGAACATATCAAATACCAGCTGGATAATCACTTTTTTCATGGCGGCAAGCTCTTCTTTTGGCAGATGCGCGGCAAGTTTTTTCTTGTGCTTTCCTGTAATGGCAAGGTCTTCCGTCAGAGTATGTCCGATCAGCCAGCCGGCGCAGACGCCAAGAAAATGCTCCACGGCATCCGGAGCGTAGTCCGTCCGTTCCAATTCCTGCTCGAGTGCAGGGAGCGTATTATCACGAAATCCGTTGTGCAGGTGTTTGTGCTGCTCAAGTCCCTCATAATGAATCGAAGCCATATAAGCTTCTTCATCTGAAAAGTGCTTGATGGCATGGCCTTTAAAGAATTTAATTCCTTCCTGGCATGCCCATTGACTGGTTGTTTTTTTCTCTCTGAAGGAAAAAAGCTTGTTAATAATTTTAAAAAGTTTTTGGTGTTCCTTATCGATGACATCAACTCCGATATTGAAATCTTCCTGCCATACAAATTGGGTATCCATTTCAAATCCTCCTTTGCTATCGTCAAGCATTTATCTTATTACGTTATTATACGACAGTTTGCACGGGGAATGCAATCTTAATTATGCAACTGATAGC
>BLMD01000042.1 GCA_011959925.1 Lachnospiraceae bacterium | reverse complement strand
TTCGGAATAGTGTGGTGCTGGCGGTCTATCTCTTGTTTTCGGTTGCTTGCTTCTTTACCGTACATGAGCATGTAAAAGGGGTTATACAGTATCATTTTCTTAAGCTACCGCAGGCGTGTACGGTGCAAAGCCGAACTCCCAAATTCTGTGAAGATATGTAATTGGTTGGGGTTCTCTTAAAATAGTATTTTTTTATACTGAATGAAATAAGTGTTTGTCAATACTTTCCGAAAAGGTTTTGCATATTTTTTCGGCTGGTGGGCATACTATTTTATTTGGTTATAAAAAAGCGTCTGACTTCTTTCCGTCCAGCCTTCTTTTAGAACAATTTGAGAATATCAGATAACGTAATTTCTTTTTCTTCCCCGTCCATTATAGTTTGAGGAGCATCCATGTCATAAGAACTCTGATCTGCATTCAATAAACTTGGATAGGTATCTTCATATGTTTCAGTAACAAATAAATATTTTTTTCCCTTTGCAATTTTAGATGCATTCTCGACAACATATTCATCACTGCCAAAACTTCCGCCAGCACGCTTGACTATGATTGTGGACGACTCAATACTTCCTTTGTATACTTTGTCTACATCAATGGTATAAAGCGTATACGGCATTTCCTCATCATCTACGAATCCGGTATCTTCATCTGGTTCTTTGTCTGTACTTACATCAATCATTTGATATTCAATATTTTTGACTGTGCCAGTAAAAACTAAATCCGAAGATCCCACTAATTCTTCGGCTGTATTATATTTTGGATAGTCTGCTTGTAAAACAGTTACAGATTTCTCTGCTTCTAAAAGTTTATCTCCTGTCACGCCAAGCTGAGCATTATCATCTGCCAATGGAATCTTAATCGTATATTCTCCATCTACCTCGTATTGAAGAATATAAATACCGCTTCCAACATCAACAGTATTTCCCAGTACCTCAATAATGTCTTTATAAGTCATGGTTGGTGTGAGTTTGGATACTTGTTCAGATGTAACTTGCGCCATCGTATCTGTCACAGGGATTTTATCATTTTTCTGCAAAAGATTCTCTATCAGAGCATTACTTTCGCCTGCGTCATATGTTTTAACAGTATCTATAACTTCTCTGCGGGAATAGTCGCTTAAATCTTTGGCTTCAATTCCAAGCGAAGTTAAGTATGTTACTGCTGCGTTATACTGGAATGTCTCAATAGCAAACGCCGTGATAGGTACTGTCATAACCAGTATAATTGCCGCAGCAACCGCAGCTTTTATTACTGAAAAGCGCCGTTTAGTTGGCTGCATTTTCTCCTTCGGGGATGCTTCATCAATAAATCTATCTTCAATTTCTCCTATGCTATGAAACAGTTTTCGAGAATTCATATGAAAAAACCTTCCTTTCCTAAATGTTCCTTCAGTCGCTTTCTTAAACGAAAGAGTATGGATTTCACCTTGCTTTCACTTATATTGTACTGTTCTGCAATTTCAGATATGGGGCTAATATACCAATATCTGCGGACAAAAACAATCCGATTAAGAGATGGCAGAAATGATAGAAACGAGTTTATACATTCAATCAAAGCAGCATAATCGATACTATCCTCAATACTGCTATTGGAAGCTATGCACTCCTCGAGTTCAGACAAGACGATATCCACATATCCGCCGCCTCTTTTTGCAGCTTGATACTTTTCTTGCTTTTTTATGGAAATATTCCGTGTCAGCTTCCCTAAAAAAGTTTTTAGATTTTGTGGGCTTTGAGGCGGAATTGTTCTCCACGCAGCTAAATAGGCATCGTTTACACATTCTTCAGCATCTTCCTTACTATGGAGAATGTTTTGGGATATGTAGCTGCAATAGTTTCCGTATTTCAATGCTGTCTCGGAAATGGCATTCTCTGACCGTGAAAAATACAATTCTACGATTTCTTCATCCTTCATGGCTTCTCCTTTCTCAAGTTCTATCGAAAGCTGCTTTCACCTATATACACCGATTTTTTAGGAAAAGGTTGCATTCTGCTATATATTAATTTTAGGCAGTAATTTGCTTTAGCTCCTTTACATTATACTTTTATCTAATGACTTTCGAAAGAGGGACAAAGCGTTACTTTTGCCCCTCTTTTTTCAAATATTTTATTTTAGTATTCTATTTGCATTGATAATTTCTTCAATCAAATTTCGGATCTTGTTCATTTTCTGTATCCAGTCAGGCGTCTTGGTGGCTTTTGCCTTTGTTATCGCCCACGGGTTATTTTCGCTGTTGGCTGTCGTTTGCCTTCCGCAACGGGGTGGAAGGCAGCACAGAGATTTAAAGAAGTCAGCAGTTGCTATTTTAGATGACATTCCTGTTTTTCAAATATTTACGCTTGACAAATTCTCTTTTTGTTATAAAATAGTTCTAAAATGAACAAAAAGGAGAACGCAATGATTCCACTAAATCCATGGGACATCAAAATGCAATCAAGGCACTTTATTCAAAATGTGTGGAAGGGGTCTGTGTAAAACATAACATTACCCGAATGGAATTGGACATCCTTCTCTTTTTAGCCAATAATCCATGTTTTGATACAGCATCAGATATTATTGAGGTCAGATATC
>BLMD01000041.1 GCA_011959925.1 Lachnospiraceae bacterium | reverse complement strand
GGGAGAGTTATGCAGAAGCGTGTCATGGGTAAGGCTTCCTTCTGTAATATTCTTGACCAGAGCGGAGGCATCCAGTCCTATGTTGCACGGGACAGTATCGGTGAAGAGGAATATAAAGAATTCAAGAAGCTGGATATCGGAGATATCGTGGGACTGGAAGGAGAGGTATTCAGGACGAAGACCGGTGAGATCTCTGTTCATGCCTCTTCTATAAGATTATTATCCAAGAGCTTGCAGATCCTTCCGGAGAAGTATCACGGACTGACGAATACGGATATGCGTTACCGGCAGAGATATGTGGATCTGATCATGAACCCGGAGGTAAGGGATACATTTATCAAGCGGTCGAAGATCATCAGTTCGATCCGGAGATACCTGGATGGACAAGGCTTTCTTGAGGTGGAGACGCCGATGCTGGTAAGCAACGCAGGCGGAGCGGCCGCAAGACCGTTCGAGACTCATTTTAACGCGCTGGATGAGGACTTTAAGCTTCGTATCTCTCTTGAGCTGTACCTGAAGCGTCTCATTGTCGGCGGCCTTGAGAGAGTCTATGAGATCGGGCGTGTGTTCCGTAACGAGGGACTGGACACCAGGCATAATCCGGAATTCACGCTGATGGAATTGTATCAGGCGTACACGGATTATAACGGGATGATGGATCTGACGGAGAACCTGTACCGGCATGTGGCGCAGGAGGTTCTTGGCACGACGACGATAGTATACAACGGCGTGGAGATGGATCTTGGAAAGCCGTTCGAGAGGATTACCATGGTGGATGCCGTCAAGAAGTATACAGGTATCGACTGGAATGAGGTGGAGACGCTTAAGCAGGCGAGGGAGCTTGCGAAGGAGCACCAGGTGGAATTCGAGGAGAGGCATAAGAAGGGCGATATCTTAAGCCTGTTCTTTGAGGCATTTGTAGAGGAGCATCTGATCCAGCCTACATTCGTGATGGATCATCCGATCGAGATTTCTCCGCTTACGAAGAAGAAGCCGGGGAATCCGGAGTATGTGGAGCGGTTTGAGATGTTCATGAACACCTGGGAGATGGCCAATGCTTATTCAGAGCTGAATGATCCTATCGACCAGCGGGAGCGGTTCAGGGCGCAGGAAGAGCTTCTGGCACAGGGAGATGAAGAAGCGAACACGACGGATGAAGATTTCCTGAATGCGTTGGAGATCGGGATGCCGCCGACGGGAGGTATCGGGTTCGGAATCGACAGGATGTGTATGCTGCTTACGGGGGCGGCCGCAATCCGCGATGTTCTGGCGTTCCCTACGATGAAGTCTTTGGGTGGT
The DNA here is from genome assembly GCA_011959925.1 of Lachnospiraceae bacterium. Classification (GTDB taxonomy): domain Bacteria; phylum Bacillota; class Clostridia; order Lachnospirales; family Lachnospiraceae; genus Roseburia_B. Next base: position 1,253 of record BLMD01000041.1, on the reverse strand, counting down.
TCTAAGAACGAAGCAAACAACGCTGTACAGTCTGCTCCGGTTGAAAAGACAGTGGAACAAGCAATCGCTGAAGTAAAAGAAACATACGATTTCTCTAACGTTGAAGTGGAACCATTATTCAAAGATATGGTTGATTTCGAGACATTCAGCAAGTCTGATTTCAGAGCTGTAAAGGTAAAAGAGTGTGAAGCGGTTCCGAAGTCCAAGAAGCTTTTGAAATTCGTGTTAAACGACGGAAGTGGTGAAGACCGCGTGATTTTGAGCGGTATTCACGATTATTACGAGCCGGAGGAACTGGTTGGAAAGACCTTACTTGCAATCACAAACCTTCCACCGCGAAAGATGATGGGAATTGATTCCTGCGGTATGATTATCTCAGCGACACATATTGTTGAAGGAAGAGAAGGGCTTAATGTTCTGATTCTTGATGATAAGATTCCGGCAGGAGCGAAGTTATATTAGGATGTACCAAAAATCGCATATTTTAAAAATTGATGGGGCTGTCGGGAAATAGATAGTTCCAAACAGGGCAGGTATGACTCGTGCGAGTCATACCTGCCCCTTAAAATTTTAATGTAAAATTCTCCTCGTTCTGTATCCTCCTGCCGTCTAGCCGCTTTCTTTGCGTCAATCTTGGTCTTTTTCGCAGCCCTGGCGCGTTCCTCGTATTGCCTCCATCATATCAGACCAGCCGCCCCGATCATCCCCGCCTCGTTCCCAAGAGATGCAATTTTAATCTGAGGAAGCTCGCTCTTTTCTTTTCCAAAGCACCCCTGTCTCATAATTTCTTCCACTGGTTTTATAAGCTCTTCCCCCTGAACAGAAACGCCGCCGCCAAGCAATACCAGCTGCGGGCGGAAAATATTCACGATATTCACAATCCCTGTTCCAAGCCTTCTTATATAGGAATCCACGACCGCCTTCACCGCCTCATCCTTCTTCGCCGCTGCAAAGATTGCCTCCGGCGTCAGCTCTTTTCCCACAGCACGTCTGACGTCCCGGATCAGCGCTGTCTCAGAAACATACGCTTCCAGACAGCCTTTTCTTCCGCAGGTACACTGCTCTCCGTCTTCCACAATCACCATGTGCCCCAGTTCGCTTCCGCCGATCCCCTTTCCTTCATAGATATTGCCGTCCAATATAATTCCGCCCCCTACGCCCGTTCCAAGCGTAAGCATGATAACATCCTGATAATCCCTGCCTGCCCCTGCCGTGACCTCACCCAGAGCCGCGCAGTCCGCGTCATTCGCAAT
>BLMD01000040.1 GCA_011959925.1 Lachnospiraceae bacterium | reverse complement strand
CACACATGGTTTTTGCCTGATTTAAACCCTCTATTTGTGCTTGGATTGTTGTAGTTTGTTTTTTTATAATTTCTGCCAATGGCACTTTATCGGATATGATATTACGGATATCTTCAATGGAAATTTCCAGTGTCCGCAAATAAGCAATTTTTTTAATATTTTCAACATCTTTTTCAGAATAATCCCTATATCCGTTTTTATCATTTCGTGACGGTTCTATCAGTTTTTCTTTTTCATAAAAACGTATATTGGAACGTGTCAAGCCTGTCCGTTCCTCAACCTCTTTTATCGTCATAACGCCACCTCCTGTTCCGGGAATCTATTTAATTTCTTTTTTGCTCATAACCATACATAATAAAACAATTTCTGACAAAAGGAATATCAGCCCTATAACAATAGCCCTTGCATATACGGATTTTTCAGAATACAGTCCAATTTGAAAGATATTGGAATCCAACATAAATTGATTTACATTGAAATGTGTAAACCGTTCAATAAGCACATACAAACCATTTAGAATTTTAAATGCCATGAAAAGTCCGGCTGCCACGGTAAAAGTTGTACTGCTGGTTGTTATATAAAAAAGCAACAGTAAGCAGCAAAACGCCCAATGCAAAATAAACTGTACAATCAGCAATTTTATTATAGCAAAGAAGGAAACATCAATAAACGTATTTCCAAAAAAGACTGCCCCTGCGATAATCGTACATATCGAATATACAAAAAAATGCAAAGCACAAGCAACAAATGCTGCAATAATCTCTGGCAGAACTAACATTTCACGCCGTGGAAGTTGATTGGCAATATTTTTTATGAAACCGTTCTTATACTTGCCGCTCACAAATATAATAACCGCTACTGTGCATAGTATCATAATCATACCGCCATTTATTTGTGCTGCCAGCAGTTCTCCAACATTAGAATAAATCTGAATTGATTTATTAGTGGAAACCAGCATAGCACTTAAAAATGCAAGCATAATATCAGCAAATAGGATTGTCCATGTGGATGCAGAGCGAAAGAAACGATATAAATCCATTTTTATCATCTTAGTCATGAGATACACCTCCTGTTAAACTAAAAAAATATTCCTCTAAATCCTCTGTCAATTCTGTTTTTAAAATCTGCTTTTTCAATTCGCCTTTTTCAATAATTCCATAACGGGTGGCAATTTTAGATAGTTCTCCTAAAATATGGCTGGATATTATAAATGTTATTCCTCTTTCTCTGTTTAGCCTGCTAATCATTTCCCGAATTTCAGCCATGCCTTGTGGGTCAAGACCATTGATAGGTTCGTCCAAAAGAACCAGTTCCGGGCTTCCTACCAAAGCTAACGCAATACCTAAGCGTTGTTTCATTCCAACAGAAAAGTGTTTGACTTTTTTCTTGCCGGCGGCTGACAGTCCTACATTTTCTAAGAGCTCTGTAATATAGTTTTTACTTGAAATGCCCTTTGCCAAACACTTTAGTTTTATATTCTCTTTTGCGTTCATATTCGGGTACACTCCCGGAGTTTCAATCAGCACTCCCACACGATTCTGCGCATAAATCGTATCATGACCATTTTTTTCAAATAAACATACATTTCCTCCTGTGGGTTTTGCCAACCCGCTAATCAATCTCAAAACTGTGGTTTTTCCTGCCCCATTTCGCCCTATCAGTCCATAAATTTCGCCCTTTTTAACGGATAGATTTACACTGTTTACAACTTTATGTTTTCCATACCATTTCGTGAGATTATTGGTTTGTACTAAAACCTCCATACCATATCCTCCTGTTACAAAACTATTATTTTCCTTGAAATATAAGGTATCAATAAGGTTTACAGTCAAGCTCTTTTTTCGTTTTTTCAAAAAAGAAGGTTACAGTAATGGCGGATGGCAGTAAAAAAGAATGAGGACGCTATAGATGACTGGAATGCCATTCCGGAAACATTGTATTTGAATTCTATACCTGGAATGGCGGAAAGTATGATTAAAGCAGGAGAAGAAACGTTAGAAGAATGCACTGTATATAATCAGGAAGAGGAATGGTAAGTGTATATAATCAGGTTTAGCAAACAGGCAGACAAAGACAAAAGACTATTAAAAAGAGCCGGTTTAGAGCTAAAAGCAAAATTCCCCAGCCTTCTTTTGACAGAGACTATTTTAGTGACAGGATCAAACGTTCTGTCCCGGTAAATACTCTTTTCCGCCAAAGACTGAAACGCCGCCTCTTTCATAAACGGTCTGATTCATGGAAGTAGCATTGGTTGCGTTCAAAGAGCGTCTGTTGGATCTTGAGGTGACAGGATGCGCAGTATCTACGTCTTCTGTCCAATCGATCAGGTTGACAGCAATGGATTTCAGCGTAAATTCCGCCCAGGTCATAGATGCAGATCTGCCGATGATTTGATTGCCGTCACCAATATGTTCGTTGAAATAAGCGGAAAAATCGTAGGTATTGCCATTCTTTTTCCATGCCCATCCGTCAAAAAACTCTTCAATTACAAGAAGTCCAAGTTCATTGCAGATGTCAATGAAAATTTCTGTTCCGGGGTTGTGAGTAATTCAGATCGTATTGATACCCATATCTTTCATAATGGACATCTGGCGGTATATGGCATTATAGTAAGAGGCAGAACCTTTCAGAATCTCTGTCTGTACATAATACAGCTTTGGTTTTTCGATGGACCATAGCTTGGGCGAGGATACGGGTACTTTTGATGTTACGTTTTTTGTTACGCCTGCAGGTATGGTTTCTGTTTTGTCTATCGTGCCGGATGGCGTTTCGCTTCCTTTTTTAAAGATCATATTGCGGACGGTGATGTCTGCAGGAAATGTACTGTCGTTTTGGACGTCGACTGCAATATGAACCGTTCCGTCGGATCCGTTACTTTCTTTTGAAACGTCGTTTCATAAATAAATGTCCTCCTGTTTATTCATATTTCAGTCGGTTTGGCTGCAAAATTAACGGGTTCTTTTGACGGGATATCTGTCAGAAAAAGAGAAAATTATTTGACGGATAGTCCTGTATTATTTTTTAAAATCAGAGCAGAACCTAAGCTGGTATCATATCAACAAAATACATGTACTTAATAAAAAAATCAGGTTTTAGTATAGCTATTTTACATAAAAAATGTTAGAATATAGCTGAGGCTTTTGGAAGTATACACAAAGAAAAGTTTGTAAAAGAACTGTCTGTACGTATGTTTCCATACAAATTTCGGTTATGGAATTTTATTTTCTCATGATATATGTGAAATGGAATTTCATAAACCAACCGATGAAAAGGAGGTATGCATTACATAAAACATAATTGTACCTGCGCAAGGCATTGTTCAAGGACATTGACAGGTGACTGCGTAGTAAAATGTAAAGATAATAGGGGATTATCCATCCAATAGATAGCAGTATGGATATGGTCAGTCATTACCCGATATCAGGAAACCCAATAACTATTCAGCCATTCGTTGGCTGCAATTCTAACAATTTCAGGAGGAATTTTATGAAACAACGTTTCAATAAACTGCTGGCGGTTATTTTATCGGCTGCAATGTGCATACCGGCGCTGCCTGCAGAGACGGTAAACGCTGCAAACGATCCCGGCGTCATTTTTTTGGAACCGGAATCCGTTGGCATCAGTGAGCTTGGCAGCGACAGGTCTACGTTATTTAATGATGATTGGAAGTTTATTCTTGATGATCCTGTAGGAGCGGAAGGAGTAAATTACAGCGATACGCAGTGGGAAAACTTAAATCTGCCGCATGACTACAGTATTATTCAGGAGTTTACAACATCGTGCGACGATGAAAGCGGTTATCTGCCGGGCGGAACCGGATGGTACAGAAAGAAATTTACGCTTCCGGTAAGCTGTGCAAATAAATCCATCGTTTTGGATTTTGACGGCGTTTATAAAGATGCCTACGTGTATGTGAACGGAACGCTTCTGGGAGAAAATCATTATGGGTATAACAGCTTTGCACTGGATATCAGTGATGCGGTAACCTGTGACGGATCTACGGAAAATGTGATTGCGGTAAAAGTGGAACATCAGACGCCTTCGAGCCGCTGGTATTCCGGAAGCGGTATTTACCGTGATGTAAATCTGGTGATTACGGATAAAGTACATGTAAATTTAGGCGGTACGGCAGTTACGACTCCGAATCTTGCAGAGAGTAACGGAACTGACGGTACGGTAAATATAAAAGCGGATATTGTGAATGACATGGATCAAAGCGCAGAAGTAACCGTGATCAACGAAGTATATGATGCGGATAACCGGAAAGTCGCATCTTCTGCGGGTACAACCGTTACCGTAAACGCAAATAGTTCCAAAAACGTAGAGGATACGGTAAAAGTGGAAGAAGCGGATATAAAGCTTTGGAATATCTGGTCAAACGGAGACCAGGATATGTACAGAGTGCATACGAAACTTTCGGTGAACGGTTCTGTTGTGGATGAATACGATTCCGTGCTTGGATTCCGCTGGTTTGAATTTAATAAAGAGGTTGGATTTAAGCTGAATGGTGAAAATGTAAAATTAAACGGCGTATGTATGCATCACGACCAGGGAGCGCTTGGTTCCGCTGCGTATTATGATGCAGTTTACCGCCAGCTTTCCATTATGAAAGATATGGGAGTGAACGCCGTTCGTATTACGCATAACCCTTCCAACAAGCAGTACCTGGAAATTTGTAATGAACTTGGGCTGCTGGCAATCGAAGAGTTCTTTGACGGATGGGAATGGAGTAAGAACAGCAATCGTTATGACTTTGCTTCATACTTTGGGAAAAATATTGCAGAAGATAATCAGCTGTTAGGGGCGGACGCATCTATGACCTGGGCGGAATATGTTATGAAATCCGTCATCAAGAGAGACCGCAACAATCCGTCTTTGATCATGTGGTCTTTGGGGAATGAGATCGACGAGGGAGCTTACCACGGAGACGATCCTAAATGGGCGGTTATTGCACAGAATCTGATTGACTGGATGAAAGAAGAAGATACGGCGCATCCGGCAACGTCAGGAGATAATAAGCGAGACGGAGCAGCGTATACAAGACAGGTCAATGAAATTATCGATCAGAGCGGCGGAGTCGTTGGGTTTAATTATCCGCGGTCAGATGATCAGATTTATAATTTGGGAGAAAATTACAATGCGGTTTATGCTTCCGAAACAGCTTCTCATATCAATAGCCGCGGTATCTATATGTCACAGGCAAGCGGAACGGATGTGGACGGAAAACGCCATTTGACTTCTTATGATACATCCGCTGTAGGCTGGGGACAGACGGCGCACGATTCTATGTGGCGGACGATGTATTCCGACCGTGTGGCAGGCCAGTTTGTATGGACAGGATTTGATTATATCGGAGAGCCGACGCCGTGGAATTCTACAGGTCCGGGCGGAAATCTGGTTGACGGACAAAAACAGCCGCTGCCAAACAGCAGTTATTTTGGTATAGTAGAAACTTCCGGTTTTGAAAAAGATAATTATTATCTTTACCGCAGCCAGTGGAACCAGACGGATACGACGCTGCATCTTGTGACGGCTTGGGATCCGGACAATATGATCAACAGCAACGGAAAAACACCGGTCGTTGTATACAGCAATGCTCCGGTTGTAAAGCTTTACCGCGGCGATGATCTGGTGGGAACGGCTACCAGAAAGGCGTTGTCGGAAACGACGACACCGGCCGGCCATGTATACTATGCGTATAGTACGCAGGCAGAGAATGCTTCTTTGTGCAGTACAAGCAGCGGTTCCGGCGCAGACAGCCTGTACGCTTCTTTTAATGTTGCTTATGCAGACGGCACGATTTCAGCGAAAGCGTTTGAAGCGGACGGCACGACAGAAATTACAGACACTGTAGGAAAAGCAGCCGTTTCTACTCCCGGAACGGCAAGCAAGTTAAAAGCGTCTGTGGATAAAACGGAAATTGCAGCGGACGGCAGCAGCCTGGCATACATTACCGTTGACGTAACAGATGCTAACGATGTCTTAGATACGACTGCAGTGAATGAGATTACCGTATCGTTAAGCGGAAACGGTGAAATTGCAGGTGTCGACAACGGAGACCAGGCATCGTTAAAGAAATTCCAGCAGCCAAGCGCTCTTCTTAGCAGCACTTCTGCAAAGATCGATGCATATGCAGGAAAAGCGCTGGTAATTGTCCGTTCTGTGAAAGAAGGAGGAAAGATCACCGTAAATCTTACGGCAGATAACCTTACGGCGGCAGCGGCAGAGATTACGGCAGTTGGGCAGCAGGTATCGGAAAATGAAATTGCAAGTTACCGGATGGTGAAACATTTCTATGCACCTGTAAAGACAAAAAATATTGAACTTCCAACTGCTGTGGAAGCAACTTATACGGACGGAACAAAGAAAAATTATACAGTTGCCTGGAAAACGTATGACAAAACAAAACTGGAAAAAGCGGGAAATATCCGTATTGACGGTTCCTTCCAGGCGGACGGAAAAGAAATCAATGTATATATCACCGGGCATATTTATGATAAAATTGCGGCGGCAAAAAATTACTCTGCTATGACGCGTCCCGGAATTATGCCTACTCTCCCGTCGGTTGCCATGACTTATTATGCGGACGGTACAGAATTTGAGACATTTCCGGTTCAATGGAAATTGGACGGCATTACCGGAGAAACATTCCGCGAAATCGGAACGGTGGTTTCCATTCAGGGAACGGTGACGGCGCTTGGCAGCACCTGTCCGGTAACTGCAAGCATACGTGTGGCAGAACCTGTCGTTGACAAACATACAAATGTAGCGGGAACTGCGGCGCTTGTTACAGAAAATCAGCGGTATTCCGATGAATTGAGCGCAGTGAATGACGGCGTGAAAGAAGATAACGGAGCATCTTCCCGCTGGACAACATACAACCAGATGGGAACAAACGAAGAAGCCGTGATCACGATGGCATGGGATACGCCGACAACATCGGATTTGGTAGACGTGTATTATTTTTACCAGCCGAGCAATAAGAATTCGCAGCTTCCCACTTCTGTGAGGTTCGAGTATGCGTTAAGCTGTACGATCGAAAACGGAACCATTATAAGCGATAATTGGCAGGAGATTTCCTTTGATCCGGAAAAGGTTCAGCCGATTGACGGAGCCACCTCTATGACGACAGGATACAGTTATGCGTTAGACTCTACGGTAGCGTTCCAGGCGTTCCGAATTGCCCTTGGGCGCGATACGGATAAATTTATCGGCTTGAATGAAATAGAGATCTTAAAACCGACAGAATCTTACTATTCTAATACTTCCGCTGATTTAGACAGCGTTACGGTTGGCGGTGTGAAAGTAGATTTTACGGGTGATACTACCGAATATGTAGTTGATGCAGCTTCGCTTGCGGATATTAAGGTTGGGAATGCTCTCAATGCTGCCGTTACTATAATCAAAGTGAGCGACAGTGAAGCAAAATTGGTTGCGGTTTCCGAAGACGGAAAAACTACAAAAACGTATACGCTGAAATTAAAGAATAAACCAAGCGGAGGCAAGGACGACGAAGATCTGCCGAATCCGAACAAGGATCAATTAAAGAAAGATCAGACGGCGACGGTAGCCGGAAATACGTATAAAGTGCTCGATCCGGTGAAGAAAACCGTGGCTCTTACTGCCGGCAATAAGAAACTTGCAGGGAAACTGACGATTGATAAAGTGAAGATCGGAACGGTTTCGTGTACGGTAGTTTCGATTGCAGATAATGCATTTAAGAAAGCAGATAAGCTGTCCGGCGTTACGATTGGAAGCAGCGTAACGTCCATTGGAAAAAATGCATTTGCCAACTGTAAGAAGTTAAAATCGGTTGTGATCGGAAAGAGCGTAAAAACCATTGGAAAAAATGCATTTAACGGCTGTAAGATTTTAAAGACGGTGACGTTTAAAGGCACGGCAGTAAAAAGCATCGGATCCAAGGCATTCAAAGGTACGGCGAAAAAGATTACAGTGAAAGTACCGAAGAAGTTAAAGAAAAATAAAAAATTCAAACAGAAACTCACAAAAGCAGGCATGAGCAAAAAATTGAAGGTGAAATAAGATTTGAATTGTACGCTGCGGAAGTGAGCTGCGGTTTAAAAAGAATGAGATGTAAGGAACAGAGCTGTTGTAAAGGCGGGGGTGACCTGGCTGGAGCAATGGCTCTGTTTTTGCGTGGGAGAAGAGTATGATTTTGGCAGCGTGTACGTGATTGCTGCGCGGAATGAGAATGCATCGTTGCATTCAGAATGGAAACGTGTCGAAAAATGCGGTAAAAAGAAATGGAAATATGGGTATCACGATGATAGTATATAGACAGATAGTATTTTTTGTCGAAAAAGATTAGTTTTCTGATAAAACGATAGAAAACTGCATTCGCAGAATTGGACAGTTAGCAAGAAGATTTTTAGGAAAAGGAGCTTGTAAAGGCAGAGAATATGAGTGTGTTAGATCAAATTCTTACATTGGAAGAAAAGAAAAAATTAGAAAATATGTTTACGGGAGATCAAAGCAGAGATGCAAGTGATAAAATCCGGGGATTTTTGTTTCAGGATTTGGTTGCGATCGATCAATTACTGAATGAAGAGACAGAATGTGTCTGTTTAGAATTTTTAGAAGACGTAGATGTTTTTTGTAAAGACAGTACCTTAAAATTTATTCAAGTGAAATATTTGCCGAAATCTGATCCGGTAAAAAAAGAAGTAATGACAGATCTTTATTATCAGTTTTTGAGAACGGAAATATTAGGATTGCAGTTAAAACCAAAGATGCAATTGATCATCCATGGTAAAAGTAAAATGGCAATTCCGGATCACGAAGAAATGAAGTTGCATGTAAATTGTACTAAGGCAGCCAAACCAAAGGCAAAAACAAATCCTATGGACTGGTTGGCAGCGAAAGTCTATTCGTCAAACAAAAAGGAAGAACAGAAGAAGAGGTTATTTGATCAGGAAGCGAATGAAAAATCAATTCAAAAGTTTTTAGACCGCTTCGATTTCATACCGGCGGATGATATAGTTACTTATCAGGAAAATGTAGCAGAAAAGCTGCATGCAGCTTTTCCTTCAGCGAATGAAGATGAAGAAAAAAGAAAGAAAATCCTCTTGGGATTGGCAATTGAATATATCCAAAAGCGGTATCTTTTAGATGAACCAAACCTGGATGATTTAAAAATTGTGAAAGAAGATTTTTTAGAATTTATTCGTCAGACAATGAAAACAAAAACGGAAGAGCAAATTTCTGCATATCTCAATTCTCTTGTTGCAGATGCTTATCTGGAAATTATTACAAATAATCCGGACCTGAAAACAGAAGACGTACAATTATTAAATCAAATAGCCAGAAATACACAGTTTTGGATTTCGGAACTGGCGAAGACAAAAGAGGGGCAGTATAAGGTTATTTATACAGTCAGCTATGATAGCTATGAAACAGTTGAGAAATTTAAAACACTAGACGTTTCGGGCAGAATCATTAAAATTGCTGAAGTGAAAGATAATTTTCTAGTATTCTTGGATTTCTTGTGGAAAACTATGCTTAATTTGTGCCGTAATAAAATAGACTTTCATATCGAGAACGATGCAGATATGTTAAAGCCGCAGTATTATATAGATGATACTGCCGAAAAATATATTTGTTTAACATTTACAAAGGATATTGCGCGCACGGGGATTATTTTACCGCTGGTAAGGAATGTGAAGAAAAAAACGGATGAAAAAAATATTTTTTCTCGCATGTACAGAGTAAGACCGGAAAAGTGGTATATGTCTGGAGCGAAATATGGAAAATGTGAATATGATTACAATGTAACCCAGGTAGCAAGTGAGACCGGGGACCATTCTGTCGCTGTATTAGAACCTGATGCTTTTTATGTGGAATGTATGGACTGCATTAAGATTGATGAAAATGAATGGGAGAATATTGAAAATTGTGAGAATAATATTTTTGCAAAAATGTGTATTCAGAAAAGGGGTATCAAATGATATTGCAGGATTTATTTGAAGAAAGCGGGTATAGAAATATTTTAAATGAAGACGACGCTAAGCCATATCACTTATCTGTTGATGTGTTCTATAACGAGGAAGGGCAAATACCGTCGGAGTTGAAATTTCTGTATATCAGCAAAACAAAGGATGAATTATTTTTTGTTTTAGATGGAAGAGCAGAAAACATAAGTAATGTTTGTAAAAAATGGGAACAAAATATTAGTGCATTTATGGCGTTTGGCTCTACTGACAAAAATGTCATTAGAAATTTGAAATATAATGTTGTTTTGTTGGTATTGTTTGAGGATTTTTCAGTGGATCGCTCCAAGGAGAGTTCATTAAATATTGCCAGGAAAATTTTTCTGCCAGGTACTTTTCAAGCAAACGGAGATATAGAAATAGCAGAGGAAGAAGTTGTTGAACTGCCATTTTATTTAATCAAAGAAGAAGCTTTTGAAAAGGATTTTAATATGGCAGACAGGCTGAAGCTGATGCTTCCAAAAATGGAGCAGGAGGAGATGGATTTTCTTGGAATAACAAGAAAGCAAGTGCCTGGAAGAGAAGACAGCAATGGAGTTTTAAAAAAGAATTTTAAACAGGAAGAGTATGAGAAAATAAAGAGGTGGTTAGAAACGAATGCGGATACAGAAAGTTGAATTAGAATACTTTAGAGGAGTTGGGGAAAAGAAAGAATTTTCATTTGAAGGAAAACCATTTATTTTACTGTCTGCGCCAAATGGACTTGGAAAAACAACGCTGCTTGATTCGATCGAATGGTGTTTGACGGGAAACATTTTAAGGTTAAAAAATGCGTTTGACAATCGAAGTACAAATGACAGTGAACGAAAGAAAAATGTAGATGGTATCTTAAGATATAAAATGGCTCCGGAAGATGCTGAAATATCAGTGATATTACATATAATCGATGGAAATCAGGAATTTACCATACGGCGTGTTCAAACAAAGGATGAGCTGAATCCTAAATCCAGTACCGTGAATGTCAGCGGCAGTGAGAAACGCGCGAAGCAATTACTCTCAGCAATCGCAGACCAGAGTTTTTATAATTATCATTTTTGTGATGTACAAAAGTCTATGGACATTCAAAATCGCAAAAGGAAGGATTTGCCAGGGCTGTTTTCTGATTTTATTACGGATTATTCCAGAGAAACTTCGATAGCCAATAACCTGGATTTATTTGTACAAGATATCGAACGGTATAAGCAGGATTTGGAGAAACAGAAAATACCCGAGGATTCTATACGTATCTTGCAGGAGACCTTGAATCAGTATAAACAAACTCCCATGATTCAGGGCTATCCGCAGACGCAAATGTTTCAAGGAGAGAATGTGGAAATTTCGGATGCGGACGAAAAGCAATGGAAAGATCAGTTACGACAGCTCTTTCAATGCGGATATCAGTATGCAGGCATGCTTTTAGGAGATGTACTGAAAGATGAAACGGCAAGATCGACTCAAAAGAATTTAAGAACATTAAAACTGCTTTTGCAGTCCAATAAAGAAAAGATAAAAAAAGCGATAGAACAGAAGCTGCATATTGACGATCAAAGCATTACCGTCCTTGAAAGCAGAATAAAACAGTATGAAGAAATAAAATTAACAAGAGAAAATATATGGAGTTATACCGGTACAATACTTTCGTTTCAAACCAACGCTTTCACCAAAAGTGAATGCAGCAGCTTAAAAACAGAAATTCAGCGGTTGGAGAATGAGTTAAAACTTTTAACACAAGAAATAGAAACGCTCTCAAAAGGGAACGATGTTTTGGATACACTTTCAACTTTGGTAAATTTGGGACCGGGGTTGATTAAGTACCGAGAAGAAAAACAGCAAAACGGGGAAAAAACGTTTTGTCCTGTTTGCGGTTCTGCGCAGTTTGACCGCATAAATCAAGAAGACATACTGCGTGATGCCCAAGATTATATGGAACAGCATGGGCTGTTAATTTCGGAGAAAAAGAAACATAAAGATCAATTAGAGAAGAAAATACGTGTAACATATGAATCTATGATCGGAATATGCAGTCAACTTTTAAAAGATGAAATAAACAAGTACGAGAAAAATAAAATGAAGTTGATCAAACTCCAAAATGAAACAGCTGATTTTTTTCATATATATCGGAGGTTAGAACAAACTGATCCTAAAAAATATACGTTAGAAACATTGACGGAGCAGGACAATCTTGATTCACTGCAAGAAGAAGTGAAAAAAGATATTCTGGATGCAGAAACCATTCGTCATAAGCGGGAGGACTGCAGAAAAATATTAGAGTTTCTGGGGTATCAACCGGGAGAGAATGAAACAGAAAGAGCTGCTATTCAGAGAATTCATGAATCAGCGAAAGGAGCTCCCGGTCTGATTTCTTTTTCGCATACGCTGTTTGTTCAGAAAATCAATTCGCTGAATAGTATGCTGAATAATAAAACATATCTGGACAGCAAAAGACAGCTGCAAGAGTTCAATCGGAAAAATACCGACCTAAAAGTACGGCAGACCAGGCTTGATTCTCTGCATAAGACGGCAAAAGATCACGCAGGCCAAATCCGGAAATTAATCGATCAATTGAAAGCAGATGAATACAACAAAGTGGGACCGAATCTGTTTAAATTTTATAAAAAGTTATCCCGGATTCATACTATTGAAAAAATCAGTCTGAAGCAGGAAAACGGATTATTATCGATTGTAGATGAGAAAGACAAAAATATAGTTAATATCTTAAGCAATGGGCAAATGAGCGTATTTATGCTTGCGTATTTCTTTGCAGGGATTGTTTCAAGAAATCATCAGGAGCCATGTAAAATATATTTTATTGACGATTTGACGGCATGCATGGATGATGTAAATATGCTGGCGTTTTTGGATTTAATGAAGTATCAGCTGCTGGATCAAGACGCAGTTATGGATCAAATCTTTTTTGCTTCCTGTGATGAAAAAATATGTAATCTTCTTCGTTATAAATTAAAAGGCTGCGGCGTTGATTATTGTAACTTAGTAGAAGCAGATTTTATTTAGTTTGCAAATTTGAACAGGCCTTCTTATTCCCCAAGAAAATTAAACGATTTTCTTGGGGAATTGTGTATACAAAGCAATTTCGAAGAAAAAATTTAAATATTTTATTATACAATAAAATGACATATCCATATATTGTCGAATAATCTGACAATACAAGCAAAAAAACTGTTTACATTCCATTCAAAAAGTTGTATGATAATAACCAGAATATATGCAA
>BLMD01000039.1 GCA_011959925.1 Lachnospiraceae bacterium | reverse complement strand
CATATATTTTCTTATATGCAAATCTTTTTGGCAAGAGGTTTGTCAACAGCTCGATTTTGTCCCAAAGAGCCGGGTTTGGGGAGGCTCCCCAACAAGCATTTTTGCGGGCCTGCGGCCCAGTAAAAATTTCGGAGTGTGGCCACACCCGAATTGCTTGCCGTTTGTGCGCTCCCCTATACATGGCGCGAAAAAACGGAAGTCGCGCTTTTCCTTACGCTCCCTCCGTTTCCTTGGCCGCTTTCATCGCTTGGATTGTGGCTTCAACAATTTTTAGTTCTTTTTCGTCTAACGAGCCCAGCATCGCATCAATCCGTTTTCTGCACTCGCTCCCTTTGTTCTGGGACGGGTAAAAATATTGATCTACAGATATATCAAACATAGTCACCAGTTGATAAAAGGTATTGAGGCTGGGATGCTGGCCGTCATTCTCATTATACATAATTGTACGTGGTGAACGGTCAACAATATAGGCCAGTTGCTCCTGCGTCATGCCGCTGGCTTCCCGAGCCCGCTTAATGGCCCGTCCTATATCGTGGAAATCAAGTCGTCTTTTATCTTGTTTTATCTTCATAACATCACCTAATGTAATTTTACATTTCATGTGATATTATTTGAACGATTATTTATTTCATAATACCGACTGTTTAATTTCATGGTGGATAATATTTCTTTTTTTGAGCGGTATTGGATAAATTTTTTTACTCGCCAATTTCAGTCTTTAACATTCATCAAAATTTATTCAATCTCCCCTATTGACTTTAATTTTATTTATGGTATACTTAATTATGTTAAAACCGTTAAGAAAGGAGTCTTGAATTGGAGATTGACAAAATACCACAATGGATACTTGCGTTGGAGCCGGAGGACGCAACATTCCTAAAAAACTTTATTTTGAAATCGGGCTCGCTAAAAGAGATTGCACGATTATACGAAGTTTCTTATCCCACTGTCCGGCTTAGATTAGATAAACTCATTCAAAAAATTGAATTGAGTGACCAAAAGGAGGAAGAGCCGTTTTCAAGCTTTATCAAAGGCTTAGCTGTTGATGCAAAACTTGATTTAGAAACAGCAAAAATTATTATTGAAAAATACAAAAAAGAAAAGGAGAAATAACTATGTTTGACTTGATTATTGGTTTTATTGTTGCAGGGGTGCTGATGGTTGCTGAATATCTTCTGTGTACCAAATTGAAAAGTCCTCTTTGGGGAGGAATTATACCCTTACTTATTCTTGGGGGAACAGTCTTTGTCTTTGCTTCTGGTAAAGTACCAATGGAAACCAGATATTTATTCCCGTTTGTTGTGGTAAATACTTTGTTTTTAGGAAATTGGGGGACAGGCAGGGATAAATATAAAAAACTCCAGCAAACTGAACTGGAGAAGATGAAAGCAAAAGATATTTAGGCAAAGGAGTATTGTTTTGAGCGAACAATGGATATTATGTCCTGTTTGCGGCAATAAAACGAGATTAAAAATTCGGGAAGATACAGAATTAAAGAATTTTCCGCTGTTTTGTCCGAAGTGCAAACAGGAAGCACTTATCAATATACAAAAATTTAATATGTCTGTTATCAAAGAGCCAGACGCGCAGACGCAGAGCCGATAACGCAAGAGGTTTTATCCCCTTGTGATTATCGGCTTATTTTTATCTAATGTACGACAGTAGCCTGCCCCGCCCGACGGGGAAAGAAAAAAACCGTTGTTGGGCAGGTTGATTCTGTGCGCTCGTTCAATAACTCAGCGGCGGTTTTGAAATAATTTCAAGCCGCCGTTTTCTTTTTGAAAAATAAGAGTACGGAGGGTGTATTAAAGTTGCCCATTTTTAAGGACACGGCGGTATCCGGGAGGTATCGTTATGTCCTTATTTACTGTTCGACCCCCTAACCTGTTAAAAAAAGCCCACCGCCTAAATGGGAGCAGTACGGCTATGAATATGAAATATACCAGTACGTAAATGAATATATAACTTCGTGCGTCTGTGCGGCCTTGTGTCGCCCAGGCGCTTTTTTGTACTTTGGGACAAACACGAGTTGTTGACAAACCTCTTGCCAAAAAGATTTGCATATAAGAAAATATATGTGTAGAT
>BLMD01000038.1 GCA_011959925.1 Lachnospiraceae bacterium | reverse complement strand
AACATCCAGTTCACCCGTACAGTTATTGATACCACGGATCCGGATCATACCGTTGCCTACGCTTGTATTTTTTGCATAGGAAACTTCATAATCTCTCCCTTTGACAAGAACGTCGCCGCTGTCTGCCGTAAGATTGCTAAGGTCAAGCCCCAAATCTTCCGGAATGACAGCTCTTCCCTGATACTCATAGCCGTCGGGATCAACCGCGATCTGCGACGGGTCTACATCTGCCAGATTGTACGCCCCGATCGTAAACGGAACCGTACGGCTTCCCTCATAATTGCCTTTTCCTGTAATTATGATCTGTGCCGTTCCTACATTTGTGTTGTTCCTATACTCTACCGTATAATCGGAACTTTCACTTAATGTTCCCGTCGCCTCATCTTTCTGATAAATGGTTACGGCAGGTTCAAACGCCTCTCCCGTATAGGTCACCTGTGTGTATTCCGGTTCGACGATAATCTTATCATCCTCTGCATACGAAGCATTCGCCGATTCGTCAAAGCTCGCCTTTACGATGTCATATTCCAGCGTATAATCCCCGTTACAGTTTCCGTCTCCTCTGATGACAAGCTCCGCTCTCTGCATATCCGTCGTCAGCGCCGTATTATTGGAACAGGTGTAGGTATAATCGTTTTCGTTTGCCGCTTCATTCGTTTTCTTATTCCGCACCGTCAGCGTCGATGGCTCCATACCGCCTGCCGAGGCTTTGGCTTTATTATATACCGCATCACCGCAGTCCATATCAAACAGATATCGAATACCGGTTGGAACAATCTCAAAAGAAACGTTCTTTGTGCCTGCATAGCCGCCTTTTCCCCGCAGAATCACGGCTGCCCTGCCTACATTGACATTATCCTCATATTCCAGGTCATAATTGGCACTGCCAACCGAAGAACCTCCAGGTGTCATTACCGTTACGGACGGACGGATCTCACGGCCTTCATAAGAATAACTTTCGGCCGAATAGGATTCATAACTTAAGGTTACGCTGCATTCTTCAATGTCGGCACCTAAGCCTACATTGTTGTATCGAATGGTTCCTTCATAAA
Source organism: Lachnospiraceae bacterium (assembly GCA_011959925.1). Classification (GTDB taxonomy): domain Bacteria; phylum Bacillota; class Clostridia; order Lachnospirales; family Lachnospiraceae; genus Roseburia_B. Next base: position 4,511 of record BLMD01000038.1, on the reverse strand, counting down.
TACCGGAACCGGTAATCACAAGATTCGCAGAAGTCCCCGCGCTGTTCACCGTCGCGCTCACCTTATATCCGTCTGCACCGGACGCTTCATCCAAAATCTGTGTAAGCGCCGTACCCTGATATGAAATCGTAAGACCCAGGATCTCCTTATTGACAAATCCGTCGGTAATATGCGTCTTAATCTGGTTGGGGAGACTTTCCGGCTTGGTGATATCAGGAGATGTCGGCAAAGAAATCTTCCCGTCTGCATAAGGCACTTCGGCTGCATAAAAAGACGGCGTACCTTCCGTCCCTGTTTCAGCGCCGGCATCTGCAGGCTGTTCACTGTCATATTCTTCCAAACCCCCGGCGGGCGTTACGCTTTCCGCCTCCGTATTCACCGCTTGATCTGCAGCTCCTTTTGCCAGTAAAGTAAAGTCCGGCGTACTGCCGACCATGCAGAACGCAAGACCAACCGCCAGAATCCGTTTTGCCACATCCCTGTACATATTCATCGCTCCTCTTCCTTCTATCTATAGAATTAACTAATATTGGATATACTATTGAAAATCTGCCAGTTTTCCTATATCGAATATCTATATATAGTCTTATCTATTATATCGTATCATCCGACATAAAATATTAGCATTCTTATTCAAAATTTTTACCTTTTCTACTATTGTAGCACAATCCCAAAGAAAGAAAAACAAAAAAATCATCAATCGCCTGTTTTTGTTTTACACAGTCTCCGCATAAACCCATGCATAATCGGTATACAAACCAGAAAAGTCGCCAGGTCCGCGGCAGGCTGCGATGCTTCAATGGCAGTAATCCCCAAAAACCGGGGCAAAACAAAAATCAGGGGAAGAAAGAACACTCCCTGTCGGCAGGAAGCCAAAAAAGCTGCTTTTACGGATTTTCCGACTGCCTGGAACGTCATATTACAGGCGATCCCCAAAGGCAGAAACGGCATTACCGCACTCTGCATCCTCAGCGCATGCGTCCCGATCTCAATCACTTCCCCGTCATCCGAAACAAACTGGCGCATCAAAACATTTGCAAAGCAAAACAGTCCCGCCCCGATGACAGACATCCCGATCGTACCCGCCGTCATCAAAAAACGATATGCCGCACGTACACGCGCATACTCTCCGGCTCCGTAATTATATCCGACCACCGGCTGATACCCCTGTCCGAATCCGATCAGCACACAATATACCATCATAAATATCTTTCCTACAATTGACATTGCCGCCACCGCCGCATCCCCATAATATGCCGCGGCATGGTTTAACGTGACTGACGCAGCGCTTGCAAGCCCCTGCCGGAATAAAGAAGGCATCCCGTTCCCAAAAAACGTTTTATATATGGAAAGTTCCTTTGATAAATATCGGAAAGAAAACCGAATAATCGTCTTTTTCCGCCAAAAAAATAAGATTAAAACAGCACAGCCGATACACTGACTGATTACCGTCGCAGCTGCCGCTCCCTGCATCCCCCAGCGAAACACAAAAATAAACAGAGGGTCTAAAGCAATATTCAACACGCTTCCGCAGAGAATCCCCACCATGGAAAGCTTCGTTTTTCCCTCTGCGCGCAGTAAATTACTTAAAACAAAGGAAACGATCATTATCGGCGAAGCATAGAGGATATACCGTGCATAATCCACGGCAAACGGCAGTATCGTCTCTGTCGCTCCCATCCAAATCATTAATTTCTCAAGAAACAATATTCCGAGAACCCCCAATCCCACACCCAATATAATAGAAGAAAGCAGTGCGGCGTTTGCTGTCTGCTGCGCTTTTTCATCTTCTTTTTTCCCAAGCAGCCGGGATATCGTACTCCCCGCCCCCATTCCCACGGTAAACCCAATCGCCTGAATCACCGCCATCAGGGAAAACACAATGCCCACCGCCCCGGAAGCCTGTGTTCCCAGCTTTGAAACAAAGTAGGTGTCGGCGACATTATATATGGAAGTAATCAGCATACTAACCATCGTCGGAACCGCCAGAGAACTCACCAGCCTGGGAATCGGCGTTTGAATCATTTTCTCATACTGCGCGTCGTTTTGCTGCATTCTATCACCGTCGTTTCTAAACTATCTGTTTTTCTGTTTTTCTTAATATCTACATTTTGACGCAATTTATGCATTCCATCGGAATATGAGCAAAATCCGGCGAGCATATGAAAATGCCCCGGCACGCCAATACCGGAGCATCTCAAACAGATACCATAGAGAATTATGATATACCACTATACGCAGGTTTAGTATAGCATAATTTCATTTAAAATGCACTTATTTTTTCTTAAATTTTAAAAAAGAATTCCCAATTTCTCGGAAACCCATATAACATTACTCAACTATTGTAGCCACATGTCCGAAACCTGCTGTACATCCACCCTCACGGTTTTCTGTATGGGAAATCGATGTGGTTTTATTCGATTTATAGGGCTTTTTCGGTAGTTTTTTCTTTGATATACACCTTATATATGACGTTTTTTAAATTTTTGTTATCATGGGGTTATCACGGAGCGAATTGCGTCTGTTTTGTTTTCAATGCGTTTTTAAATGCATCTCCACTCAAAAAAACGCATTTATAACGCATTATAACGCATTTATGAAATACCTAATCACCATTTGGGCAATTCGATTCTTATAATTTTAATCATCTTCTGGTAAATTCATAGAGCTACGATAAACTATATTATTGGTATTCCCCTCAGCCACTATATGTCTTGTATCTGCAAGTATTTTAAAATACCTTCGCACTGTTGCCGCAGACTTTCCTGTAACCGCTTCGGCTTCTTTCGGAGTAATTCCCCCATGTTCTTCCATAAAGTTAACAATTGCCCTGACTTTATTATCATCTTTTTTTGCTCAAACTTCGCTCAAAACTCCGCTCAAACTTCGCTCATTTTTTTGAGCGAAGTTTCCAAAATGAAAGCCTTCATGAATCTTTATCGTTGTTATCATGTAGGTTCTGTCCGCATCTGTTTCAAACTCCGGCAATGGCGAATCGTTTCTTTTCAGTTCATGCAAAATTTTGGATATGCCTGTGGACTTCTTCTCAGACAAATCAATTTCTTTGAAGAACTCCCCTATCTTAGGATTGCGATATCTCCTTGCCCTGACTTTGCCTGCCGCAAACTTTTCCATTAAATCCTTCAGTAAACGCACATTCAGTTTTTCTATCAACGAACTATTACTTTCCCTGATAAAATCCTCTAGGTATCCTCTGCGTATATGTGCCATAGATGCCCAGCTATTGATACAATCAACGAAAGGTATGGATGCAAATTTTTCAAAAAGTTCCGCTAATTCACTTTGTTTCGCTTCTGTTGTAAGCGATGCCGGACGAATCCAATACTTCATGGTACGATTTTGCTCTTTCCCTGATTCCTCTTTCGAATAAAGGTCAACCAATGCCTGATAAGAACCTGCATCACCTGCCGCACATTTCAAATAAACTAAATACGCTCCCTGATACTCTACAATATCAATTTTAGGAATATAACGAAGCTCGATTTTATTGCAGTATTGGAATATTTTCAATTGAATATCATCCAGCAATTCACTTGGCAAGCCTATGGAAGGCAGAACAGGAAGTCCGTTTTCTGCTTTTACGAAAATTACAAGGCAGCCTCCGTCTACTCCTGCTATATCATTTGCATAGGCACATATTGTATGCACAATGTCCGAGGGATTGAAGCCTTCCTTGTACTCTATTCGATTTTGTTCTACCTTGCGCCCTTTCAGCAAAATTTCTATTTTTATTCAAATTTATAAAACTCATTCAATTTTTCAAAGTATTTTTTCTCATGCATATATATTTCTCTTTCATCCCATATTTTTGCATTATCATAAACAGCAATAATATCTTTAGTAGTAAGTAGCGATGCTGCGAATTTACGCATACCACCACAATTTGCCCCAGATTTCCCCTCTATCTTAGTTGCAAAATTAGAGTTGCTAATCTTAGCATTTAATTTTGAAGTTAATAATGCACAATTTCCCAATGATTTTATTGCTCTATTTCGTCCCTGTATAAAATTATCAACATCATTCCTATCCACAAGTTTCCCCATTTCATCGTAAGAAGGCACATCATACCAAGATGTTTGCCACTTTTGAGGCATAACGTGTTCCAATGTATATGTATCAATTTTAAGAAAATCGGAATATGAATCTTCCTCTCCATTTCTACTCAACATTTCAATCAGAAAAATCATAAATCTGGCTTGTGTATTATTAAATTTCCTGAATCTCAATTTATAAGAATCATTATTTACTGGAGAATCTTCCATATATTCTTTTAAATATTTTGCATCATCATCTGTAAACATTAATTTTTCACAACATTGATTATAATTTTTAGTTGTACCATAATAAATAAACCTATGTAAAACAAATTTTTCTAAGTTAGCAAATCTTGTTTCCGCTTCTTCTGGAAGTTCCTTCAGAACTTTTAATACATATGCGAGCTGTTGACAAACCTCTTGCCAAAAAGATTTGCATATAAGAAAATATATGTG
>BLMD01000037.1 GCA_011959925.1 Lachnospiraceae bacterium | reverse complement strand
GGCTGCCGCAAAGAACGAGGATTATGCAGCTTTTTATAAAGAAGAGATAGTAAACAGAAAGCTGCTTTCTTATCCGCCGGTATCCAATCTTTTACTGCTGCTGCTTACGGCAAAAGACGAGGATGCGGCAGAGCGCGCGGCTTGTGAGGCTGCCTCGTTTACAGATAAAATAAAACCGCCGGGGCTTTTTTTGATCGGACCGGCGGACGCTGTAGTCGGAAAGGTCAACGATATCTACCGCAAAGTAATCTATTTCAAGCATGAGGATTACGAATGCCTGGTATCGTTAAAAGACCGGCTGGAGTCGTTTTTCAATACATATCCGGATCATCAGAGCATAACGGTTTCGTTTGATTTCAATCCGATGAACGGACTTTAAACATAGGTCCCCAGGGGACGGTAAGGAGGAATTTTACATTATGGCGCTTCGGACAATCAGATTGCTGGGGGATCCGGTTCTCGGCAAAGTATGCCGGGAGGTAAAGGAGATGACCCCGAAAACAAAAATTTTAATTGAAGATATGCTGGATACGATGTATGACGCATGCGGCGTGGGACTTGCGGCTCCGCAGGTGGGCGTTCTGCGCAGGATTGTAACGATCGACATCGGCGACGGGCCGATCGTGATGATTAATCCGAGGATTCTCTCATCCGACGGGGAGCAGACGGACGGCGAAGGATGTTTGAGCCTGCCGGGAAAAGCGGGGAAAGTGACGCGTCCGAACCATGTCATTGCAAGGGCGTTTGACGAGGACATGCAGGAATATGAAATCGAGGCGACGGAACTTCTGGCAAGAGCCATCTGCCATGAGATCGATCATCTGGAAGGGCATATGTATACGGAATTGGTCGAAGGAGATATTTATGACGTGGAAGGCGGGGAGGAGGAGTGAAGATGCGCGTAATTTTTATGGGAACCCCGGATTTTGCGGTGGGAACATTAGAAGCGATCCTTGCGGCGGGACATGAAGTCGTTCTTGCAGTTACGCAGCCGGACCGTCCGAAAAACCGCGGCAAAGCTATGCAGGCGCCTCCGGTGAAAGAATGTGCGCTCAAACACGCAATACCGGTTTGCCAGCCCGTAAAGATCCGGGATGCAGAAGAGGTGGAACGGATTTTTGCATATCATCCGGATATCATTGTCGTTGCGGCGTTTGGGCAGATTCTGCCCAAAGAGATTTTAGATCTGCCCAGATACGGTTGTATCAATGTCCATGCATCCCTGCTTCCGAAATACCGCGGCGCGGCGCCGATCCAGTGGGCAGTCATCAACGGGGACGCAGTTTCTGGCGTAACAATTATGCGCATGGATGTCGGGCTGGATACCGGCGATATGATCGAACAAAGAGAAATCACGCTGGCGGAAGATGAAACGGGCGGGAGTTTGTTTGAGAAACTCTCGGCGGAGGGCGCGCGGCTTTGTGTGGAGACGATGGAGAAGATTGCGGCGGGGACGGCGGTTTTTACCGAACAGGATGCATCAGAAGCGACGCATGTGGGCATGATTTCAAAAGGGATGGGAAATATCGACTGGAATCAGCCGGCAGAAGTGATCGAACGAATGATCCGGGGATTAAACCCATGGCCGAGCGCTTATACCAAATTAAACGGAAAGACGCTGAAAATCTGGCGCGCAAGGGTAAAAGCCGGCAAAAAGAGCAGGGATGCCGGAAAAATCATATCCGTAGGGAAAAAAGAAATTGAAGTTCAGACGGGAGAGGGCATTTTGTCTTTGCTGGAAGTACAGCTGGAAGGGAAAAAGCGTATGGAGACGGAGGCTTTCTTAAGGGGATACGAAGTGGAGAAGGATACGATGCTGACAAGGTTTTAACGGAGGTAACGTTATGTTTGGATATTACAGATATTGGGATCCCACGTATATATTGGTTATTTTGGGCGCAGTCATCTGTCTGATCGCGTCCGCAAGGGTAAAGAGCACATTTCATAAATATTCCGGATACCGCAGCAGGAGCAATCTGACCGGCGCGCAGGCGGCGGAACGTATTCTGCACGCCGCGGGAATTTACGACGTTTCCGTGCATCATGTTTCCGGTCATCTGACGGATCACTACGATCCAAGGCGTAAGACGCTCAATTTATCGGACAGCGTTTACGGGCTGGCTTCGGTGGCGGCAGTCGGTGTAGCGGCGCATGAGTGCGGACATGCCATTCAGCACCAAAAACAATATGCGCCCCTTTCCGTGCGCAGCGCAATTGTTCCGGTGGCAAATTTCGGATCTTTTTTGGCATGGCCGCTGATCTTGATCGGCATGTTTTTTTCGAGCGGTACGGGGACGCTTCTGATCAATATCGGAATCGTCTGTTTTTCGTTTGCCGTTTTGTTTCAGCTCGTCACGCTTCCGGTGGAATTTAATGCTTCAAAACGGGCGCTTCGGATTCTGGGAGAAACGGGGATTTTAACTTCCGAGGAACTTCCCATGACGCGGAAAGTGCTCGGGGCGGCTGCGTTGACGTATGTTGCCGGCGCTGCGGCTGCAATTTTACAGCTGCTGCGGCTGGTTCTTTTGTTTGGGGGAAGAAATGACGACTGACGGAGTAAACGTAAGGGAGCTTGCGCTTGGGATTTTACTTGCCGTGACAAAGAACGGTGAAAACAGCCATACGGTGTTGTCTGCCGTGCTGGAAAAATATCAGTATCTTTCCAGGCAGGAGCGCGGATTTTTGACCAGGCTTACGGAGGGGACGCTGGAGCGGCAGCTGGAGCTGGATTATATCATAGGGCTTTTTT
>BLMD01000036.1 GCA_011959925.1 Lachnospiraceae bacterium | reverse complement strand
ATGGAGGAGAACGCGGATACGGGCGCCATTACGTCACAGGTGGTGGAGCTTTTGGAACGCAGGCATCAGTGTTACGGGGAAGATATTTATCAGTATGAAAGTTTTAGCGACTATATGGGGACAGTCAATACGGTCATCAATACCGTGACGATGCTGATATCGCTTGTAGCTGCGATCTCTCTGATTGTCGGGGGTATCGGAGTTATGAATATCATGCTGGTATCCGTTACGGAACGCACCAGAGAAATCGGAATTCGAAAGGCGCTGGGGGCAAAAACAAGATCTATTATGATGCAGTTTTTATCGGAATCCGCCATTATTACCATGATCGGCGGGCTGATCGGGATTATCAGCGGTGTAGCGGGCGCTTTTCTGGTAGCCAAAATTGTGGCGGGCATCAATCCGCAGATGGCGTTTACACCGTCGGTCAGCATTCCGACTGTGCTTGCCACCACGCTGTTTTCTTCGGCAATCGGCCTGTTCTTTGGGATTTATCCGGCGAAAAAAGCGGCAAAGCTAAGCCCGATTGAAGCATTGCGGCGGAATTGATCATTAAGAGCTTGCATTTTCCGAAAAAAATTATTAAAATACACATATCAGTTTCATCTTAATAAAAAACATAACAGGGAGACGAGGGAAGATGCGTGAAGCAAACAGGAAAGTGCGGAGGCTTGGAAGAAAAGTAGGCAATTTAGTTGCCTGCCTGCTCGTATTTAGCATGATTATTGTTGTTGCATTATGTGTTTTTATGTTTTACAGGCTCACAATGAATATGCTGAAAGATCGATGCGTGAACGGAACCAATATGCTGGCCTATCAGCTGAGGGAATATGACGGTCCGGAGGATAAGACGCAGTTACTGGATGATTTAAAAGAGCAGATGCGCTGTGAATTTACAATTTTTGAAGGAAACGTACGTGCTTATACAACGATCCTGCAGGACGGGAATCGTGTAGTAGGTACGGAACTTTCCGAGGATTTGACAAAGATCGTACTTGAAAAGGGAGAAGCGTATGTAGGAAAGGCAGAAATTTTCGGCGAGGAGCACCTCTGCTCCTATGTGCCGACCTATGATGCCAAGGGAAAGATAACGGGTCTGATATTTTCCGGTATATCTGTATCGGAAGCGTCCAAACAGACGTACAATACGATCTGGCTTTCCTGTGCGGTTGGATTTGCGATGGTTCTGGTCAGCCTTGCCGTGCTGTCGGTTTATATCAAACGGAAAGTCAGCCGTCCGCTTACAAAGCTTACGTCACTGGCAAAGACAATGGAACGCGGGGAATTAGGCGTGAACCAAAAGCAGGAACTGACTGGGGATATTCATTCCAATGACGAGATCGGGCTGCTTTCAGAAATTTTTACAGAAACAATCGGCAGGATCAAGGGATATATGGGTGAGATTTCGACGGTTTTGTCGGCCATTTCAGAAGGCAATCTGGATGTTGAGACGAAGCAGGTGTATGTCGGGGATTTTGTTACCATCAAAGATTCCCTGGACAGCATACTGGAGAAGTTAAATAGTACCATGGCACAGATTGTAGAAAGTTCCGTCTACGTATCGAGCGGTTCCAAACAGATGTCTGTCGGTGCGCAGGCCTTAAGCCAGGGTTCGGTGGAACAGGCAAGTTCAGTAGAAGAACTGGAAGAAACGGTACAGAGCATTTCTGAGCAGGTAGGGCAGACAGCCGAGCATGCAAAGCAGGCAAGCGGAAGAGTACAGCAGTTTTCCGTTCATCTTCAGGAGAGCAACGAGAAGATGCATGAGATGATGCGTGCGATGGAAGAGATCAATGCAAGTTCCAATGAAATCGGAAAAATTATCAAAACGATTGAAAGTATTGCAAGCCAGACCAATATTCTTGCATTAAATGCTGCGGTAGAAGCGGCGCGTGCGGGAGAAGTCGGCAAAGGCTTTGCCGTTGTCGCAGAAGAGGTTCGGGAGCTGGCGGCGAAGAGCGCGGAAGCATCGAAATCTACGGCGGATCTAATTGAACGGTCCATTGCCGCCGTAAAAGAAGGGGCAAGAATCGCCTATGAAACGGCAGACCGTCTGGAAACGGTAGTAACCGGCGCCGGAGAAGTCGTGGAAAAAACCAACTGGATTGCGCAGGCCTCCGGTACGCAGGCAGATTCGATCAGCCGTATACAGCAAAGAGTCAGTGAAATTTCGAACGTAGTGCAGACAAATTCTGCAACGGCGCAGGAGAGCGCGGCGACCAGCCAGGAGCTGAGTGCACAGGCCGGTGCTTTGAAGAAACTGGTCGATATGTTCCGGTTGAAAAACAGCCGGTAAAAATTTTTAGAAATGTAGCTGTTGAGAGGTACATATACGAAAAGAAAAGGTATCGGAGGATACCTTTTTTTTAGAAAATGGAACAACTGGAAGAAGTCGGGCATATAGTATATGGAAATTTGAAATGGAGCCAGCGAAGTGAATTATTTCAAAGAATCTTACCTGCAGACGCCGGAAGAATACAACGGCAGGATGCCTTTTTATCTGACGTATCCCATGACGAATGTGTATCAGACAGAAAAAGAATATGAGCGGGATATGGAACGCATGAAAGAGCTGTATCCGAAACGAATGAAGCAGCTCCTTGCATACGTGGAAGAAGAATGTGATAAAATGGAATACGAGGGAAGCATGATGTACGACGAGTACCCGGACAAAGTATTGCTGTATCGGACAGCGGCAGGTATTTATGATAAAGCGGCGCCCATACAGGAAACGGAAGACAGGGAACGCAGAAGGGACAGAGATCTCATGGATGTCATACAGGTGCTTTTGTTTGATGAAATGTACCGGCGCAGAGGGAGGCGTAGACGCTGCTGCCGTAGATGGTGGTAGAGGATCACCAAAATTTCAGCCATGGTTTTGGCGCTGCCAAAAACCATGGCAGTAATAAGGAAATCCTGAAATAGGATACCTGTATGCCGTGCGGCAGTAATAAGGAAAGGACGAGAGGTAGAAGGGACACGATGAAAAGAGGGATGATAAAGGGGATCGTATTGTTTGCGGTTTTTTGTGCCGGGGTTTTGGGGTTTGGACAACTCACCAATCACTCCAATCAGGATCTGACGACAGAGATGCAGGATGCAACGCTTCCGGTTGTCTCTTTATATCTGCAGGACGAAGAGACGAAGGAACGGATGCAGATCAATGAACTGCATGGGTATACGTCGCAGATGAATGCCGTGTATATGAGGGATACGATTACTCCTATTAATAATGAGAGAATCCTTCCGATTCAGATTCGGACGTATGATACGCAGATTGACGGCGTTTCCTATGAAATCCGCAGCTTGGACATGGACAGGCTGATCGCAGACAGTGAGGTTACGGATTACACCCAGGAAAAAGGGAAGCTGAATGCAGACCTTGCAATTCAGAATCTTTTGGAAAAGGAAGAAGAATACCTTCTGATTTTAAAGCTTGCCTGTGGGAATGATACGATTTACTACTATACAAGGATGATAGAAGAGGAGAATTGTTATGCCGGAGAATGTGTTGAATTTGCACTGAACTTTCATAACAATACGTTTCAGGGCGACGCGTCGCAGCATCTTGCCACATATCTGGAACCAAATGCATCGGGAGATAATTCTACACTGCATAAAGTAGATATTCATTCCAGTTTAAAACAGGTGGCATGGGCTGACTTTCAGGGAGAGCGCATTACGACACCGGTACCGTCCATCAAGGAAGTCAATAATTCTTATACGGTTGTTATTTTGGAATATGTTACAGGTACGACCGGTGAGCGGGGCGAAATGGAATATTACAACGTGGAGGAATATTATCGGATCCGTTATACGCAGGAGCGGATGTATCTGTTAAATTATGAACGGACGATGGAGCAGATTTTCCGGGCAGAAAGTTTTTCGGTTTATGACCGCTACATTCAGCTTGGTATACGGGGAGAGGACGTGGAATATGCATCTAATGAAAAAGGGAACATTGTCAGCTTTGTACAGGGCGGAGAGCTTTGGAGCTATAATGAGACAAGCAATCAGCTGGTACAGGTGTTTAGTTTTATCGGTAATGAGGGGATCGACCACAGGGAAAATTACAGGGAACACGATATAAAGATTATCAATATTGACGAAACCGGAAGCGTAAATTTTGTGGTGTACGGGTATATGAACTGCGGCACGCACGAAGGCAATGTAGGAATCTGTGTTTATCATTACGACAGTGTTGCAAATACGGTGGAAGAAGAACTGTTTATCCCATCCGATGAGTCGTATCAGGTGATGAAGGCGGATCTGGGACAGATGATGTATGAGAACGGGCAGAATGTATTTTTCATTATGCTGGAGGGAACCGTATACCGGATCGATCTGACAAAGATGAAGGTGGAAGAATATATTACCGGATTAAAAGAGGGAAGTTATGCGATTTCAGATTCCCACAGGTACTTTGCGTGGACGGACAGTAAGGATGAAAATGCTGCGGGCCAGATCAGTTTCGTAAATTTGGATACGGAGGAGAGAAGCCGGATTTTGGCAGATTCCGGAGATTATGTGAAAGCGCTGGGATTTATGGATGATGATTTTGTGTATGGGTCTGCAAAAACGGGTGACGTGTTTAAAGATCTTGCGGGAAATATCACCTTTCCGATGTATCGGATTAATATTTTAGATGCGGAATCTTTGGAGAATCTGAAATCCTATGAAAAAGAAGGGTATTTTGTTTCGGATATTGAAATTCATGATTATATCATGTACTTAAACCGAATACAGTTTAATGGGATGGCATATGCCGAAGCCCCGCAGGATACTATTATGAACCGGGAAGGGGATAAAGCGGCGGTTGTAGGTGTGCATACAACCGTTACCGATGTAAAACAGACGCAGGTGCAGCTGTTTATGGCGGATGAGGTAAAGACGGATGCACCGAAAATTATGACGCCGAAAGAAGTTGTATTGGAAGAAGACCGGGAAATTGTCTTGAATGATACCGGGGAAGAAAGCGGATATTATGCGTATGCAAGAGGCGATGTGCTGCGCGTTACCGACGAATTAAAGGACGCAATTGCGGCTGCAAATGATGAAATGGGCGTTGTGATCGGCAGCAGGCAGCAATATGTCTGGAAACGTGCCAGAAAATCCGTTCAGCCGGCGATTGAGGTCAAAACGGGAGATGAAGATGCGGGCGCTTCTTCCATTGCACAGTGCGTCAGCGCGATGTTGGAGCAGGAATCCATTAATATCGGAGTAACGGCGTTGATTGCTCAGGGCAAGACGCCGAAAGAAATCCTGGAGACAACGATGGAAAATGTCGCTGCACTGGATTTGAGCGGATGTGATCTGGAGGAAATTCTTTATTATGTAAATCTTGGTACGCCTGTATTTGCGATGCGCAGCGATACGGAAGCCGTTCTGGTCGTCGGGTACGACGCGCAGAATGTCTACCTGTTTCATCCGCATTTGGGGACTTCGGAAAAAATGGGCTTAAACGATGCAGGGGAGATGTTTAAAAATGCAGGGAATGTATTTTTTGGCTATATGAGAACCAAATAAGCGAAGAAACTCCGGCAGTCATTCGGTATGATTGCCGGAAAATACATAAAAGTGCATAATTTTTGTGTACATAATAATGTTCTTTCGTCGAAATTAATGATTTTACAAAAAGATATTGTAAATTTAGGTGATTTGGTTTATATTAAAGAATATACTTTAGGAGGAAATGAAAACATGAGCAAAAAGGAAATTGTAGTATCAAATGTTTCGGAGAAACATGATAATCCGATTGCTGAACTGGTGCAGGTTGCCTGTCAGTTTGACAGTCATATTACCCTAGAGAGTGAGAACCGCAGAATTAATGCGAAAAGCATTATGGGTATCATGGCTTTCAATCCCTCTAAGGGAATGACAGTGAATATTATTACAGAAGGCGATGACGAGGAAGAAGCACTGTTTGCAATGGAAAAATTTTTAGTGTGCGAATAGGTTTTGAAATTAGGGAGGTCAATTATGGCAAAAGACGCAAAAAGTAAAACAATCGTAGCAGAAGCAAAGAAAAAACCTGAGGTAAAGACAGCAGCAGATGTAAAAATTGCAGAAGTAAAAACAGCAGAGGTAAAACCGGCAGATCCGAAAAAGGCAGAGGTTCAGGAAGAAGTTAAGAAAGAAGAACCAAAGAAAGCAGATCCGAAAAAAGTGGCAGCCAGAGCAAAGAAGACGATAAAAGAAAAGACGATTATGACTCCGGAAGTATTTGTAGAATATACGGACAACGGTGAGCAGACAGCCAGTGTAGCAGATATTGTTGCTAAGATAAAAGAGAAATATGTTGCGGAAGGTCATCGGGAATCTTCCATTAAGTCGCTTAAAGTTTACATGAAGCCTCAGGAATGGAAAGCATACTATGTGATCAACAACAAAATTGAAAGTCATATCGATTTGTTTTAAGATAAACGAGGTTAAAAAATATCCCCGGCATTGGGTTCTTTCTGAACTTTGGGTATGACAGCACCGCAATTAAGCCGTCAGATAAG
>BLMD01000035.1 GCA_011959925.1 Lachnospiraceae bacterium | reverse complement strand
TCAAGCCCCATGTGGCTACTCTGGTAACGGCATCTACTATACCGTTCCAGATTTTCTGCGGCAGCTCCTTTACAACGTCTATAACCTTTGTTACAAACTCTGTAATGACAGTGCCGCCCTTTTCTTTCATGCTTGCGCCCCACTCGGCTATTTTTTCCACGCCCGCCGCTATCGCCTGCGGTATCTGTGTTGGCAGTTCCTTTAGCTTGTTTAAAATCGTCGTCACGAGCTGCCCTGCTGCCGCCACAATTTTAGGCAGCCCCGTTATAAGCCCCTCTGCAATGGCTACAATAATCTGTGGTACTGCCGCTATAAGCAGCGGAATTGCATCTATAATGCCGTCCACAAGCGCTACTATAATGTCGCCTGCGCTCTCCAAAATAAGCGGTATGCCCTCTACCAGCGCATTTATTATGCTGGTTATAATCTGCGGCAGTTTCTCTATGATGACTGGCAGCGCCGCTATAATCCCGTCTGCAAGCCCCGTTACAAGCTGTAAGGCTGCGTCTATCAGCATAGGCACGTTGTTTATCAGCGTATCCACTATGGTAAGCACTGCGTCTATTACGCTTGGTATCAGCTCTGGCAGTGCCTCCCCCAGCCCTTTTGCCAGCCCCGCAATAATCTGTACTGCGCCCTCTGCCAGCGTCGGTATTAGTTCTACAATGCCGTTAATCAGCGTTGCTATTATCTCTGTTGCGCTCTCTGCCAGCGTCGGTATCGCCTCTACAATGCCGTCCGCAAGCCCCGTAATCATTCCTACGCCCGCCTGCACGATTGCTGGCGCACTCTCTACAATGCCGTCCACAAGCCCGCTTACAAGCTCTACGGCAAAGCTGGTAATCTGTGGCAGCATTTCTGCCAGCCCGTTTACCATGTTTCCTAATGCGTCGCCAAAGCTCTGCGCCATTTTCCCCATATCGCCGCCCGCCTCTGCCGCACCCTGCGCCAGCTCGTTTGCAAACTGGCTGAAAATCGGTAGCGCCTGCTCGCCTATCGGCATAATAAAGCTGGTCTGTAGTATCCTGCCTGCGCCCTGCATAGCCTCTGAAAATGTGTCATATTTTACGGCGTTAATCTTCCCCATAGCGTCCGTGGTCTTGCTTATCTGCCCCTCAACGTCCATAAGCGACGTGCAGGCATCAGCGCCCATATCTTCCCACATAGTACCCATTAAGCCCACGCCCGCCGTATACTGTAGGCTCTTGTCGTCGCAGTTCTTAAGCGCCTCGCTTACTTGGCTCATAGCCTCTTTTGCGCTGTCGCCGCCCTTTTGGAATTTCCCTACTACCTCGTCTGCATTAAGCCCCAGACTTGTAAGGTATTCGTTTGCCGTCCCGTCATTCATGCGGATACTAAATTCCTTAAAAGCGTCGCCCATTTTGTCTATGCTCCATACGCCAGTAGCAGCGCCGTTAGCGATAGAGTTAAACATATCCTCTGCGCTTAGCCCTGCCTGCGAATACTGGTTACTGTATTCGTTGATAACGTCCAGCAAATCCCCGTTCTTGTTAAGCCCGTTCTGTGCGCCCTGCGCAATAAGGTTATATGCCTCGTCAGATGATAAGCCGAATTTCTGCATAAGCTGTGTGGCGGCTCTGGTGCTTTCCGCTACGTCAAAATCAAACGTATCCCGCAGCGCTAAAGCGTTGGTTGTCATTTTTTCCAGCTCGTCTGCCCCTAAGTCGCCTGCCTGCTGCCGTACCTCTGCCATAGCTGCCGCTATGTCCTCAAATCCCTCGCCAAAATTTGCGTTATAGATATTCTCCATAACTTGCTTGTACTGCCCTGCGTCCTCTGTAGCCGTCCCCGTGGCTGCGCAGAAATCATTTAAAGCGCCCTTTGCCTCGTCCGCTTGGCTTACGGCATAGCCCAGCCCAGCCACTACTGCCGTGCCGA
Source organism: Lachnospiraceae bacterium (assembly GCA_011959925.1). Classification (GTDB taxonomy): domain Bacteria; phylum Bacillota; class Clostridia; order Lachnospirales; family Lachnospiraceae; genus Roseburia_B. The sequence continues at coordinate 147 of BLMD01000035.1, read as the reverse complement.
TTGCAGCCGCAGCCGCCCCCACTGCCGCTATTCCTTTCGCCATAATGCCGCCCAGATTTCCCATAGCAGATGCAAGCCCGTTATGCCCCTGCTCGGTTTCTGCAAGCTGGTTTTCTACGTCATATAAGGCGGCTCTTTCATTGTGCA
>BLMD01000034.1 GCA_011959925.1 Lachnospiraceae bacterium | reverse complement strand
CCCTTTTGGTGCTGTTCTTTGTTGTCGGCGTGGTAAAGACGTGCGGCAGCTTTGTGGATGTATAATTTTCTTAGAGAATATATAAAAGGATCTCAGTGTGAGAGATTTTATTGCTTAAAGGATATTGTTTTTGGGTAAAAAATTTAAATATAATATGGGAGAATTGTTTATACAAGGCTTTTTAATTATATAAAATAGTCAATTTAAGTATTATGTTTTTGTGAAATGTAATACGGTTATAAAAAATTTATAAATTTTGGCTTGCATATGGCAACATTATCTTATATAATTATAATGTTCTTACAGATTGATGAGGGGATGGAGAGTATAATGGATAAAAAACTAAGGCAAGTGACTGATAGTATTCATGGGACAATTTATTTGAGTAGCTTAGAATCTGAGTTGATTTCCACCCCATATTTTTACAGATTACATGATATATATCAAAGCTCAACTGTATATATGACATATCCTTCAAATCGTACAAAACGCTATGAGCATTCTCTTGGTACAATGGAATTGGCAAGTACAATGCTATACACATCTGTTTTAAATGCAAGTCCTGAAACAAAAATAAAACTATTTGAAAAGTTAGAAGCATATTTTAGCCAAATATTTGATTCGGTTTTTCATCATTTTGGCAATATTAGTGCGCCATATTATATTGTGAATAAAGAAATTTTAGAAAAATTCTTGGATAATTATTGTAAAAATGTGACAGAAGAAAGTGTAAATATAAATATTACTAATGCTATTAATAATGGTTGCTTTGATGATTCCGCTTTAGATTATTTTCAATATTATCCGATGCAAAATGATATTGAATACAATCAAAATAATAAAAATTTTTTCTTGTATAGATGTTTGTTGCAATCTGTTAGAATTATTGCGCTTTTTCACGATGTTGGACATCCTCCGTACAGTCATATTATTGAGGATGTGTTAAATGATATATATAAAGAACATTCTTCTTCTCGAAAAAACAATAAAAATGTAAAAAAATTGAAGGAATGTTTTTGGAATTATTCAAAAAACGTCAATGTAAATACAATAATTTCAAAAAATTCTTTGCCAAAAGATATGAGAGCGGCATTGCATGAAAGGGTAGGATTAAGTTTTTTAGAATCAGCAATCAATGATACTGTTCCTGTTTTAATGAGAAATATTTTAGATTCTAATCTTCCTATTGATTGTAAAATTGCCAGTTTTATATATAATACACTGGTTGTCGAATTTTCGATTTCGATGTTAGTAGAAAAAGATATTTTTTTTAAATCATTTCATAAAATAGTTGACGGGGTATTAGATGCAGATCGCTTAGATTATATAACAAGGGACTCCTTAAATAGTGGCGTTGATTGGGGGAAGATTCCTTATAAACGTTTGATTAATTCTGCTAAGTTAGTTTATTTATGTAATGATGGGGAAGAAAATATACCAATAAGGAAACGTCCATTTGTTATTTCTTTTCCACAAAAAGAAATTGATGATATAGAAGATTTATTATTAACTAGATATAAAATATTTGCTAGAATAAATTTCCATCACCGATGCATGAAAACAGCATCTGCTTTAAAAGCTTCAGTTAAAATGTTAGCCGAAGATTATTTGAGTTCTTCAAAAGATGAAGATTGTATAAATCCTAATATTAATTTGTTATGGACATCATTAGGCACGGATGCAGGTGATAGAAAAAAGCGAGTAATTTTATGGAATGATTCATGGCTAATTTCTACATTGCATCAATCTTTGATAAATTTAAGTGGAAAAGAAAATCAAGAAGCTTTAGCATTAAAAGAAAATTTAGAAGAAATATTACTTAATAAAAAACGCCATTATTCTTTATTAAAGAGGAAAGTTGATAATCAAAAATTTATTAAAAAAATTATTAATTATATTAAATTGAATGAAGATAATTTGAGCAAACTAATTGAAAGAGAAAAACAAAAATCGAATAGTAATTTTGATAATAATGACGATTTAAAATTAGAAGATTATTTAAGTTTACCACAGTTTGATGCATTAGATTCTCTAAATCGAATTGATGAACTTATAGCTGATGGAGATCTTGAATGTTTAAATAGTATTATAACAACAGAAAATTGTGATATAGAAAAAATTGTTGAAATAAATTTACAGCAATTAAAAGATCAAGATATTCTTCTGGATTTCAGTATAATTACTAATAAAGACAAATATAAAGATGGTTTGCCTAAACATAAAGATAAATTAGATGAGATATATTTATATGATGGTGGCGAGACTTTTGTATTTAATGAAATTTCCTTAAAACAACAAATTGATGCAATCCGAAAGAATGTTCCATGGTTATACATATATATTGTTCCTAAACACATAGAAAATAATAAGGATTTAATTGAAGATGTATTAGATACATTAGCAATAAAAATAGCAGAAAGCGTGAGAGGGCGATTAGAGGAACTGTTTCCCAATTCGCAAATTTGCACTTGATGGATATTATATAGTATTCATTGAAATAATAAAATAAAAATTATAGGAGGGTTTCTATGTGTAAAGTAAAATCAGGAGCAAAAATCAAAAATCAGCAAGATGTTCAAAATCTTATTATTGGGATAATTTTTAGACAGCGTGTGGCGTACCGAATAGATGATATACTTAATATTGTTTTGTATTATATGAAAGATTCACAATATGAGATTCCTGCAGATGATTTATATGATACAATTGCTGATACTCTTGATATGTTATATATAAGAAATAGGATAAAATGTAGAAATGGTGTTTACGCTCCACTACCTTTTAAAGTTCTTTCCACGCATCATCAAGTTGCTTACAATTAACAAGATATTAAATTTGTGTTTATAGACAGTCATGGATTAGTGGCTGTCTTTTTGTTTTCAAAAAATTAAAACGCCATGTCTAAAATCATGCTTCCTGAGCGGCTATTGGGTGAGAGGTCAAATCCTCCCGCCCTATTTTATTGCCACGAAACGATTCCATAGATTACCGCTCCTTGAAAACTTCACAGCAGCCGCCAGAGGGATACCCGCCACAGGGGACAGCAAAGCCACGACATGAGCCTGCCCCCCCCCCTGCTTAATCCGTGCATGGCACAGACGGAGAAAACGCCACCCTCAAAGGGTGTGGAACTGTATGGAATGGCTGCGTTACATACCCTTGCTTTCTGGCAAGGGTAAATAAATCCAAGGAGGGCAACGCCTATGTGTGAAGAAACTGTGTTCCTTGTCACATTCCGCAGTGAAGGCAGGTAAGCTGTCAAGTAGGATGCTAAGATTCTTGAAAAGTCGGTTGTTTTTTTCATTCTTCCTCCATTCTGGGGACGATTTCCCCAAAAGATGATCCTACGGCAGTTATTACATGAGGGAACATATCTGCTGTAAACTGTAGGTATGTTTGTGTGGACGATGTATTTTTATGGCCGAGATACTGGCAGAGCAGCGGCATTACTGCCATGATATTTTCGCCATGCAGGACAAGTTTGCGGAGTGACTTTACTGCGAATGTGTGCCTGAAATCATGCACTCTCGGCCCTTTCCCTGCGCCTCCATGGGAGATTCCTGCTTTCCAGAGTGCTTTGCGGAATGTCATATATACTTCGTGTTCTGAATACGCCTGTCCGTGCCCGGCAGGAAAGACCGCCGTGCTGTCTGGAAAAAGCAGGGCGGTTTCTTGAAGGTATTCTTTGAATTGGGCTGTCATTTCTTCTGCCAGTGGTATTTTTCTCTCTTTATTGAATTTAGCTTCCCTTATGGAGATTACGACATGGCCATTGTAAAAAGATATATCGCTTTTTTCCAGATTCAACGCTTCCCCAAGCCGCATCCCCGTACATATGAGCAGTGAAAAAAGCATATAGAAAACTTTCCGCCTTTTTTCAGAGCGTTCCATTTCACGGGCTGCATCAAGAAATTTCTGTAATTCCTCATTTGTAAATATGTGCGGGCGGTATGCCCTGTCTGTCCTTAACCGTGCCATAGCGGGCGGCACATAAGCGTCCCCGCCAGACCTTACAATGTACTGGCAGAGCTGCCTGAAAGTGTTCCGTCGGTTTTCGCAGGTTTTATCCCTCTCATAAATACGTTTGGAAGTCCATGCTTCAAATATTTCTTTTGTAATGGTATTTTCCTGAAAGCCATTTTCTTTCACAAACTTGTCAAAGTGCCATAAATTCCGCATCTCGCATATGTATTTGTTTCCAAGCCCCTGCTTTTCACGGATAAAGCCTGTGAGTTCCTGCGCAAACTGGCTTTCAAAGCACAGTTTTCCGATATATTCATTCATGTGACGTCATCTCCTGAAGTTCCAATGCACATTTAAGCAGGCCGTCAAGGTCTATATGGGTGTAGGCGTCCGTTGAGCCGATTCCAGAGTGCCCGAGGATTGCCGATACCGTGCTGTATGCTTCCCCTTGGCGCACCAGTTCACTCGCCAGTGTGTGGCGGAGTATATGCAGCCCATGGCTGACGTTTTTTCCCACGCTGATACCTGCGTTGCTGATACATACAGACATGACGCAATAAAAAGACACGGCTTTTTCAAAAGGGGCTTTATGCTTGACAAACACATAGCTGCTGTCAGTCTGCGGCCTGCCATATTTAAGGTAGTCAATCAGTGCATCCCCTACTGCTGGCAGTAATGGGAGCTTTACCATGCGGCTGGTCTTTTTTTGAAAAAATGTAATGCTGTTTTTCTCCCAGTCCAGATTGGAAAAGGTAAGGTTCGTGATGTCGCTGTCACGCATCCCGAGCAGCGCCGCCATCAAAAGGATTGCGTAATTCCTTTTCCCAATCGGATTTCCCCTGTCGATGGAATCAAGGAGTTTCCTGACATCATCTTCGCTGAGGATATGCGGAATTTTTTCGCCAGTCGCGCCATGAAGCCGTGGCACAAAGGGGGAAACATCTGCCTTAACATATCCTTTTTCATAAAGAAAGCGGAAGAAAAAACGCAGCCCTGCCAAATGGACGGTTGCAGTGGCTTTTGAGTAGCCGCTTAGTCCAGCGGCGTACTCCGATATGGTTTTAGCATTGATTTTTTCAACTTTTACCTGTTTGTCAATAAGGACAACCTGCATAAAACGGCTTGCAGCATACATCCGTGATTTTACAGTTGACCTGCTGTTCAGATTTTTCTGGCAGAAAACTTCAAACTCTTCCCGCAGGCTTTCTGTTTCGCTGTCCCATATGATACGCCTGCGTGGAAGGGCTGAAGGGATTGCGCCGTTTTCCTGATATTCGTTAAGGAAACGGATGGCTCTGATGAAATCCCGTTCGTCATGCGTAAGGGTTCTTTCAAGGATTTCTGGATAATTGATTTTGTAATGCAGGTAATCCAGACCATTTACTGGCGCATAGGATGCAATCCCTTTAGAGGAAAGATATTCGGAAAGCTCTCTCCATATTTTCCCATGCACGCAGAGGGACGTTGAGCTGTATCCTGTGTCTTTCAGGTTCTGTTTTGTTTGGTTAATTAGTTCCTCAAGGTTCGTGATTTTTTTAGTTTCCATTTTGAACACCTCCTGTGCCAAGTATATCGTCAGGAGATGAACTGCCTATGTGTTATGTAAAGTTTTGATATATAAAAATGGGTAAATCTCTCGGTATTATGAAAGATTTACCCATTCTCTTTACATAAGTGCTTTCTCTACATAAGGCGTTCCGGCGTATTGAAATGTGGCAAGAGAAAAACCAGAGGTTTAGTCCTCTGGCTCTTTTGCCATACATATCCCCTGCGCTGTCCCTGCTATGATGGTCAGCTCCGAATCATCGAACGTGTCAAAGAGTGCATCCAACTGTCGGCGTAAAGTTGATTTTTCTGCCGGAGTCTCTGGATGTATGTACTGGTCAACGGATATGTGGAACATGGTCACAAGCTGGATAAACAGTGGAAAGCTGGGATACTGTCCCTCTTTTTCAATGGACTGCAAATGTCTTGCGGAAATGCCAAGTTCTTCGGCTAATTCTTCTCTGGTGATCCGCTGTATCTCACGGGCATTTTGAATTGCCTGCCCTAATTCCAGAAAATCAAAATCATGACTGGTCATATTTTCACCACCTGTATTTAATATTGGGTACTTCTATTGTACAGAGATGAAAGTTCTACTTAAACGATGTGAAATCTCTTTGTATAGGAGATTTTATTTCTATTTACAAGTGATAAAAGTTCATATTTGCACAGTTGATTGCTGAAATAAGGATAATTATAATAGGTGCAGGAGCTTGAATCAGAATCCCGAAAAATGCAAAAAATTCATACTCCATACACACGGAGATGCTAAGATAAAGTTGGAGGTGGTCTTTGTGGCAAAGATATTGATTGTAGAAGATAATGTTGATACAAACGAAGCTCTTTCTGAATATCTGCAAGAGGCAGGTCACGAAATTGTATCAGCGTATGATGGAACAGATGCTTTGGAGATTTTTTCACAGAACAAGATAGATTTAATTGTCCTTGATATTATGCTGCCCACAATGTCAGGACTTGCGGTATTAAATTCTGTACGAAAGACAAGCCAGATACCAGTCATCATGCTTACGGCATTAGAGGACGAATATACGCAGGTATCAAGCTTCGATTGTCTGGCAGACGATTATATGACAAAACCGTTTTCTATGGTGGTGCTTGGAAAGCGCATCACTGCCCTGCTGCGTCGGGCAGGCGTAAAAAATGAGCCGAATATCTGGAAGTATGGCGAGTTGACCGTGGACTTTTCTGGATACTCCGCCTGCAATCAGAACGGAAAAATCGACATAACCCCCAAAGAAATCGAATTGCTAAAGCTGTTGCTCGAACATAAGGGATTGGTGCTGTCACGGTCACAGATATTAAATGCGGTCTGGGGAGACGATTCCTATGTGATAGACCGTATTGTTGACAGTTATATCAGAAACCTGCGAAAAAAGCTGGAACTCAACTGTATTGTCACGGTGAAAGGGATTGGATACAAATTGGAGGTGGGTGCATGAGAAAGCTGAAACTTTTTCCAAAAACCTTTTTATATACATTTAGTCTGATGATAGTAATTGTGGCAGTCTCCCACTTGCTGATTTATATATTACTTCCAACAGTATATAATTTTCGCCAACGGAGCGAATTGGAAAATGATGTTGCAAAAATGTGTGAAAATATGGCTGATACTCCAGATTCTGAAAGGCTTTCATTAGTGACTGAATTTGCGGGGAAATGGTGTGCCGATATTTCGGTCAGCTATGACGGCTATACCTATGAAACGAATTTACTGAATGCAAGTGAAACAGAGCGTTTGAATGGAGCTACGGAAGATGTAAATGTCATTGCGGAAAAATCAGACGGAAAGATAAAAATATCACTGTCCCAAAATCCCCAAGGTGGTACAGATTTCTTTTATGTAGAAAGAATCCTGCCGAATGAAAACGGATATGTAAAAGCCACTGTATCAAGACAGCAAATTGAGGATGCGGTCAGTACAGTCATTGTTATTTTACCCATTACCGCCTTTTTATGTACGCTTATTTCAATACTGTCCGCCTTGGCATATTCCCATATGCTCACGAAGCCAATCAAACAGATTTCAAGCGCAACAAAGCAGATGCAGGAATTGACGTCGGACGTTCATTGTGAAATCCATACCCATGATGAAATCGAAGCATTGGCAGATAATGTAAACAACCTATATGATAATCTGCTCAAAACAATTCATGACTTGGAGCAGGAAATCCACAAGGTAGAGGAAATGGAAGTACAAAAAACAAACTTGCTTCGCTCTGCTTCCCATGAATTAAAAACGCCCGTTACTGCCGTAAACGTGATGTTGGAAAATATGATTTTGAATGTGGGGAAATACAAAGACCATAGCGTGTACTTGCCAAAGTGCAAAATTCTGATGGAGCAACTGGCGGCAATGATTCGGGAAATTCTGGACGTATCAAAGTTTGAAAAACCGCAGGACGGAGAGGATGAAGAAATCGACTTATCTGAACTGATTCCACAGGTCATTCCGCCCTATGCGATTATTGCCAAGTCGAAAGGGATTTGCATAGAAACGGATACTTACGAAAAACTTTCGATATGCTATCCTCTCCCTATGATAAAAAAAGTAATCTCTAACCTACTGGCTAACGCCGTCTCTTATACACCCAAGGGAGGCAGCATAAGAATTTATATTGAGAATCAAAAACTGATTTTCGAGAACGAATGTGTCCCGATTCCCCAGAAATATCTAACCCACATCTTTGAACCGTTCTACCGCCCAGAGTACGGAAGCAGCCCAGATACAGGCGGTAACGGATTGGGCTTATATATTGTTGACACAATCCTAAGAACCTTGCAGATTCCTTACACGTTTGTAGCCATAGAGGATAACAGCGGAATGCGTTTCACAATAGAATTTTAGATAGCTTGAAGGGGCTGTCGCACTAAGTGATTAGTGCGCAGCTCCTTTTCTATGAAAAAAATA
>BLMD01000033.1 GCA_011959925.1 Lachnospiraceae bacterium | reverse complement strand
AAAATAGGTTCTGAAAGCCCCATGAAATAAGGGCTGAAGATTCCGAGAAGTTATAAGACCAGAAAGGAGGAAACCATCGCACAGCTTGAAACAGCAAAAGTTGAGGTGGAGAAACCATTTGCTTTTGAAAATGAGCTGAAAGAAAAGACGGAAAGGCTAAACGCCCTCAATATCGAACTGAATCTGAATGAAAAGGACAACTCCGTTATTGACGACGAGCCAGAGCAGAACGGTGAGCCGCCAGAGAAAAAAAGTGCGGACAGGGAGCGGTAAAATCCAGTTTGCACATTTGTATTGAGGATTTCTGGGCAGTATAATAAATGACAATAAGGAAAAGTCGGAGGTGAGGAAGAATGTCTGATGCGTTCAGATTTGAAACTTTTGTAGATGCCCACAGCAATGTCTTTAATGAATACCTCGGTTCTGTCATCGCAAAACTGTCCAGAGAAAACGAGGAATACCGTGCCGTGAGAGCTGAAATTGAAAGCCTTTATGAGAAATATCCGAAAGTCTTAGGCGTGTTTGATACGGAAACATCGACGGAACTGACCGAGGAAGAATGTGCAGCCCTCATTAAAGTGATGGAGCTTAGGAACAAACTCACGGATACAGAGATGCAGTCTGTTTACTTCCGTGGCTGTTATGACAGCGTAGGGTATCTGAAAAAGGCAGGAATTTTATAATGGACTGACCGAGGAAAAGGCGGTGTTGGCGTAAGTGCTGATGCCGTCTTTTATATATCATAGCAGTAGAAAAACTTATAATTATGTGCTATAATCAAAAAAAACAGAAGGAGGAAAAATAATGTATTATCATATTCTGATAGAAACTAATGAAAAAGTAGGTAAGTCAAAGCAAAATAAAGTCATAACTGAAATCGACATAGAGAATAAAGATGAAATTATAAATGATATTTTAATGCCTTATTTAGAGGATACAGAAATTGTTTTTAACGGATATTTTTTGAACAAAAAAGATATTATTCGGTTAAAGATTGTTTCAACAGAGCAAACAGGGAAAAAGTTAATAGAAGATAAAAATAGAAGTATGCCAGCGGGAGTACTTTATTGTGCATCACCGAGAGATGTTTTCACTTTTGATGATTATATAACAGATGTGACAAAAGTATTACTATCAGAAGCAAGAGAAAAAATAGATAATCCTGTTCCAGTAACAAAACACCAAAAAGAAAAACTAGATAAAACAAAGGTTTTTATAGTTCATGGAAGAGATAGTGAGGTAAAACTTGAAGTGGCTCGTTTTATTGAAAAAATGGGATTTGAACCTATCATTTTACATGAGCAGGCTAGTGAAGGCATGACTATTATAGAAAAGATTGAAAAGTATTCAGATGTTGGTTTTGGAATTATTTTATATACGCCATGTGATGTTGGTTATAAAAAGGATGATGAAAATTCAAAAAAGTTTAGAGCAAGGCAGAACGTAGTTTTTGAGCATGGATATTTGATTGCTAAATTAGGAAGAAGTAATGTTTGTGCATTAGTGAAGCAGGAAGTTGAGACACCGAACGATATATCGGGGATAGTATATATTCCGTTTGATTCTAATGAGGGGTGGAAAATCCCTTTAGCTAAAGAAATGAAAAAGTCTGGATATGAGATAGATTTTAATTTGTTCTTGTAAATTTATATCTGTTTGAAAATAATAAATGAATATCTTTTATACATAGCCGAGAGGTTTTCAAAACGAAAATCCCTCGGCTTATTTTATTTTCAAGGAGGTGTGTGATTGGATTACCAAGAGTACAGACAGTCCCTTAATCAAAAACTGGCTGAAAAAGTACAGCGTGAGCTTGTCGATTTCCGTGAGGATATTCTAAGCAAAAGCCCGCAGGAAATTTACGATGCTGCATATCAAATTATCATAAAGAGTGATATTGCAGGATGCTTTTCAGAAGCGGATTATTCCCCGCAGGCGGCAAAAGCTCTTATGAAATCCCCAAATCTTCTGCAAGATATTTATGAGGAATGGCTTGAAAAGGACGATTTCCACATGGAAGATTTACGCCAGACCATCGCTGATTTTAAGTCGTATATGGTTAAGACGGAAAAGATTTTGTCTGGGAAAGAAAGGTGATTGCCTATTGAGAAGCAGCAGACCCTATGTGCAGATTGACCCAGACGTGCTCGAGCGGGCAAGGCAGATAGACTTGCTTTCTTATCTTCGAGCCTATGAGCCGAGCAATCTTGTCAAGGTCAAAGGTACGACAAATGTATATTGTACCGCCGAGCATGACAGCTTGAAGATTTCCAACGGCAAATGGTACTGGTGGTCGAGGGGCTTCGGCGGCTATTCCGCCCTTGATTACCTGATGAAAGTTAAGGAATATGGCTTTGTGGAAGCCGTGGAAATCCTCACGGGGCAGACGATGGCGGACTGGAAACCGCCGCCCCTTGCCGTGAAAAAAGACGAGCCAAAGGTGCTGCTCCTGCCACCGAAGAACAAGAACTGCGACAGGGTGGCAGAGTATCTTTTTGGGCGTGGTATTGATTATCAGCTCATACGGGAGTGCATCGTCGAGGGGATTATCTTTGAAAGTGCCGACTACCACAATGCCGTTTTTATCGGCAAAGATGAAAGCGGAACACCCAAATATGCCGCCTGCCGTGGCACAGTCAGCAGCTTCAAGCGTGACGCATCGGGCAGCGACAAGCGGTATTCGTTTCGGCTTTTGGCAGGAAGCCCGTGTGCTTCGGTGCATTTATTTGAAGCCGCCATTGATTTATTGTCCTATGCCACTTATCTAAAGTGTGAGGGCAGGGATTATAAAGTAGAAAACCTGCTTTCTCTTTCGGGCGTGTATCAGCCAAAGAAAGAGATAAAAGACAGTAAAATTCCTGTTGCCCTCACGACTTTTTTGAAAGCAAACCCACAAATCAATACCATCTTTCTGCATCTGGATAAGGATAAGGCAGGTCGGTTGTGTACCGCAGCCTTAAAAGAATTATTGCAGAAAGACTACCGAATCGTTGATGAACCGCCGCCAGTCGGCAAGGACTTCAACGATTTTTTAATGTCTTATCTTGGGATTGCAAGGCAGAAACAGAGCCGTGAAAGGGGTGATGCCCGCTGATTGTCGGATGATTTTTTCTGATGGAACAGCCAGACAGCAAAGAAAAATCGAAAAAGAAAGAGAGGAAATTGCCATTGAAACAGTATGATGTTACGCTCACAGGTCACTTTGAAAAGACCGTTTCCATCTATGCAGACAGCCCCGAACAGGCGGCGGAAAAGTTAAAGATTATCCTGTTTGACACTGACCTTATCACATTTTCCGATGAGGATTTTGTCTGCGGAGAAGCCGACATTAAAGACGAAAATGAGGACGGATGTGAAGAACAGGCGGCAGAGAATGAGGATATGGAGGACGTATGCTGTTCAGACTGTCCGTACTTCTGCCCCGTGTGTGGCGAATGTATGTATGAGGGCGGGGATTAAGAACACGTCTTACCAAGCACTGAATTTGGTTATCCATCTGCCGATGGAAACAAAATTCGCTTGTTAGGGGACGTCCCCTAATACCCCGTGGAAAAGACCGCCGCCAGAGGACGGCAGGCAGAAAGGAGTTTTTTAAGGATGAGTGATTTTATATATTTTATCCTCGGCACAACGCTCGGAGGGATGTGCGGCGTTGCGTGCATGTGCGTGTTGCAGATTAACAGGCTGTCCGAGGGAAAGGGGGATGCAGATGCGAAAACGAAACGTGCAGATACTGTTCCGACTGACCGAGGAAGAAGCTGAATACCTCTGCTCCCTTGCAGAGAAGTCGGGACATTCCAGACAAGCACTGCTCCAGTCGATGGTCATGGGGTATCGGCTCTGCGAGAAGCCAGACCCAGAGTTCTATAAAATCATGCGGGAGCTGTCGGCAATCGGAAACCGCATCAACCAGCTTGCGGCAAAGGCGAACGCCTTAAACTTTGTGGACACGCCGATGCTCTATGACGAAGCCAAACGGTGGCGGGACTTCCGTCTGGACGTGAGCAGGAGCTACCTTGTTCCGAGGAAGATGTCTGGCTGATGGCGGTCTGCGAAATCTGGGACGTAAAGGGCAGGCTCGACCATCCTATCGACTACGCCGAGAACCCAGAAAAGACCGCCAACCCCAAATACAGCAGAGCCGACCTGCAGGCGATGGGCGACGTGATGAAGTATGCCACCAACGGTGACAAGACTGAGCGGCAGTTTTTTGTCACGGGCGTAAACTGCGACCCTGCCACCGCAAGGGACGAGATGATGATAGCCAAGCATCAGTGGAACGATGAGAGCGAGATTGTCTGCTACCACGGATTCCAGAGCTTTAAGGCGGGCGAGGTCACGCCAGAGCAGGCACATGAGGTCGGCGTGAAGCTGGCGGAAAAGATGTGGGGCGATAGATTTCAAGTCGTTGTAGCCACTCACCTTAATACGGAATGCCTGCACAATCATTTTGTTGTCAACTCCGTTTCCTATGTGGACGGAAAGCACTATCACGATAACAAAAAGAATCTGCGGTTATTGCGTAAGCGTTCGGATGAATTGTGCCGTGAGTATTCCTTATCGGTCATTGAACACCCAAGCGGCAGGAAGAAGCCCTACGCTTTATACCAAGCCGAGAAGAACGGTCTGCCAACGAGGGACAGCGTGGCACGGCAGGCAGTGGATGAAGCAATCTCAAAATCATTCACGCTGAAAGACTTTGACCGTCAGTTGTCAGAAATGGGATACTGCATTAATTTCGACCCTAACAGAAAATACTGGACGATAATCGGGAAAGGGTGGCAAAGACCGAAGCGGCTCTACAAGCTCGGCGATGATTACACCAATGAAAGGATAACGGAACGCATACGGGAAAATTCCTATGCGGTGAAGTTCCAGAACTTTTCCAAAGAGCAGCCGCAGGTCAGGGTGTACCGTGTCCGTGGCTCTCTGAAAGACGCAAAGAAAATCGGCGGCTTGCGTGGGCTGTATCTCCATTACTGTTACAGGCTCGGCATTTTGCCAAAGAAGAAACAACAGAACTATGCAAGGCTTCACTATCTTCTGAAAGACGACTTGATGAAGATGGACGCCATCACAAACGAAACAAGGCTGCTCTGCCGCAACCACATAGATACGGCGGAGCAGCTTTTGTCCTATAAAGGCTCTCTGGAATCCGAGATGCAGGAGCTGACCGAACAGCGTAAGGGGCTTTACTCCCAATCCCGAAAATCAGTCGGGGAAGAAAAAGAAGCGGTCAAGGCTCGGCTGTCGGAAATCACAGAGCGGATGAAAACATTGCGGAAGGAGGTCAGATTGTGTGAGGGAATCGAAGCCCGCAGCGGTGCCCTCAAGGAAAAATTAACTGTCATACGGGCAGACGAAAAGGAACAGCAAAGAAAGGAGCTGATGAAGCATGAACACAGGCGGCGAAGCGGCAGAGCAAATCGTAAGGATGAGCTTGGAGGGATTTGAGGTCGCAGCCAAAATCACGGGGGCGGGTGCGAAGAATATCGCCATCCTGCTTTACTCTATTCTGAAAGAGGAACAGAAAACCAAAGGAAAGGCAAGGCTCACAAATATGCTCCGCTCTGGAAAGGAGCTGAAAGTCTTTACCGTAAAAAGCGGCGACTTAAAGAAGTTTACGCAGGAAGCGAAGAAATACGGCGTACTCTACTGTGTCTTAGCGGACAGGGGAAATAAAGACCCCAATGCGGAGGTGGATGTGATAGCCCGTGCGGAGGATGCATCAAAAATCAGCCGCATCGTGGAGCGTTTCAATCTTGCTTCTGTAGATACCGCTTCTATCGTGAACGAAGCGGAGAAATCGAAAGGAGAAAAGGGCAAGACGAAAAATGCCAAGACAGCAGGAGAAAAGGACGCAGGGGCAAAGGACGGTCAGCCAGAGCCAGACATCGGCGTGCAGGATAAGGCGGAGAAAGACAGGCTCATGGACGCTTTGATGGGCAAGCCAATAAAGAAAGAAGAAAATGCCCCAAACCCCTCATTGGCAAAGACAGAAAAATCCCCTCTGTCCGAGCCTACCTTAAAGCAGCAAAGGAAGTCCGCAGAGGGGGCTACTATGACTAAGGCGGAAAAACCGTCAGTCAGGGAAGAACTGCGGAAGATAAAGGAGGGCAGAAAGGAGCAGGAAGCGGACATTTCCCCTGCAAAAGAGAAATCTTCTGACAGGGCAAAGAAACCAACCGCAGGAAAGACGGAGCATAAACAGCCCCAGAAGCGGAAACGGAAACCAAAATCGAAAGGAGCAAGATAACCTATGAGTATCTATGATGTATTCAGCGGCGGCAGCAGAGCCTTTAACAAAGAGGAATGGGCTGCCCAAAAGCAGGAGCAGCGGAAAGAAGCCTATGGGCTGATTGACAATACCTGCTCTGAAATGATGGCGAATGGCGACAGCTTCCGCCAGTACCTTGACGTGCAGGGGCATTTTGACCGTTACTCCGTCAACAATGCAATTCTGGTATCGGCACAGATGCCCGAAGCGACGCAGTTAAAAGATTATGGCAGTTGGAAACAGAGCCGTGTCTATGTGGATAAGGACGCACAGAAAGTGACTATCCTTGAGCCTGGGAAAGAGTACCAGCGTGACGACGGCTCAAAGGCGGTCGGCTACAACGCTAAGATAGTTTATGACGTTTCCCAGACTTCGGCAAAGGACAGGCAGCAGCCGCAGGAGCAGAAAACCATGCGTGAGCTTGTGTCGGCGATGATTGACGCAAGCCCCGTTTCCTTTGTGCCAGTCGATGACCTTGAGCTGCCTGCGTTCTATGACAGCTCACAGCAGACTATCTTCATCAAGACGGGGCTTTCCGAGGAACAGCTTTTTGTCAGCATGGCAAAGGAAGTGTCGGCGGCGGTCTTTGACTGTAAGCATAAGGAAAGCCGTGATGATTCCGATTTCAAATCATTCTGCGTCGCCTATATGGTAAGCTCCCGTTACGGCGTGGACACAAAGGGATTCCGCTTTGACAAGCTCCCGAAAGAATTTGAGGGCATGGAAACGCAGGCGTTCAAGGGGGAGCTTGGCTCGATGCGTGACGTACTCGGAGAAATCCAGTCGGATATGTATAAGAGCCTTGAGAAGAACAAGCCGCCCAAATCCAAAGAGCAGGAACGCTAATCGGAGGTGCAGCCTATGAAAGAAGAACGATACCATCTGGCATTGGATAAATATGATAAAAACATCGTCCTCAATGCCCTCAATACCCTGCGGACGCAGCAGATACAGGAGGAACGCCCCACCGAGCCTGTTGACGAGCTGATAAGCAGGGTGGCATACGCCCCGACCAAGAAAGTAAAAGTCGCCCCATGCAAGTGCCATGAAGAACGGTGACGACTATAAGGCAGGCTTAATCCTCTCTTTATGCGGCATTATCCCTGTTGTGTGGATTGCCCTGCTGACAGCCCCTTATGTCAGCGGCGGCATCGTGGAGATAATCGGCAACTTATCCGTGGCAATCGAGAATCCGTTTTCCATAACGGTATGCGGGGACAGCGTAAGGACTGTCCTTATTTTTCTGCTTGCCTACGGCATGGGAATCGGCGTTTATTTCTCCACACGCAGGAACTACCGCAAGGGGGAGGAACACGGCTCTGCTAAATGGGGCAACGCAGGTGCTTTGAATAAAAAGTACCATGACAAGAACGCATCAGAAAACAAGCTGCTGACCCAGAGCGTCCGCATCGGGCTTGACGGGAAGAAGCACAGGAGGAACTTAAATATCCTTGTGGTGGGCGGCTCTGGTGCAGGAAAGACCAGATTTTTTTGCAAGCCGAACGTGATGCAATGCAACACTTCAATGGTAATCTTAGACCCGAAAGGCGAGATTGTCCGTGACACGGGAGGGCTACTTGAGAAGAAAGGCTATGAGGTGCGTGTCCTCGACCTTATCAATATGCACAGAAGCCATTGCTACAATCCGTTTGTCTATCTTCGGAATGACAATGACGTGCAGCGGCTTGTGACGAATCTCTTTAAGGCGACCACGCCGAAAGGCTCACAGTCGCAAGACCCGTTCTGGGACACGGCGGCGAGTATGCTGCTCTTATCTCTCGTGTTCTATCTGAAATACGAAGCCCCGCCAGAGGAACAGAATTTCCCGATGGTGATGGAGCTTTTAAGGGCGGGGGAGGTAAGGGAGGACGACGACAGCTATGTAAGTCCGCTTGATGAACTGTTTGACCGTCTGGAAATGGTAAACCCAGAGCATATCGCATTAAAGTATTACAGAGATTACCATTCTGGTTCAGCCAAGACGTTAAAGAGCATCCAGATAACCCTTGCCGCACGGCTTGAGAAGTTCAATCTGGAAAGCCTTGCATCTCTGACCGCTACGGACGAGCTTGATTTGCCGTCTTTGGGCGAGAAGAAAGTGGCTTTGTTTGCATTGATACCAGACAACGACACCAGTTTTAATTTTCTGGTAAGTATTCTTTATACGCAGCTATTCCAACAATTATTTTATCTTGCCGACCATAAGTACGGCGGGAGCCTGCCTGTCCACTGCCAGTTTATCATGGACGAATTTGCGAACGTCAGTTTGCCCGATGACTTTGACAAGATACTGTCAGTTATGAGGTCAAGGGGCGTGTCCGTTTCGATTATCTTGCAAAATCTGGCACAGCTGAAAGCCCTGTTTGAGAAACAGTGGGAAAGCATCGTCGGAAACGCTGATGAGTTCCTCTATCTGGGCGGAAACGAGCAGAGTACCCATAAGTTTGTGTCGGAGCTGTTAGGCAAATCCACGATAGACACGAACACCTACGGGAAAAGCTCTGGACGGAGCGGCAACTATTCCACAAACTACCAGATTTCGGGACGTGAGCTTCTGACCCCAGACGAAGTGCGTATGCTTGACAACCGCTACGCACTTCTTTTTGTGCGAGGGGAACGCCCTGTCATGGATTTAAAGTATGACATTTTAAAACACCCGAATGTGAAACTGACTGCTGACGGAGGGAAGCCGCCGTATATCCACGGCGAGCCGACACAGGCAGTCGCAACCCTTGTGTTTGACGGGGATATTCCTAAGAACGCCGTGAGCGTGGAAGCCGTCAGCACTTCCTATGAGCTTCTGTCCGATGAGGACTTGGAAGAAATATTCAATTTATAAGGAGGATTTACCCTATGAAACTTTTTAAGAAGAACGAGAACAGCCAGAGCAAAGCAACCCAGAAACTGCCGATGGGCAGAAAAGCAAGAAAGGCGTTCGCCGTGTATGCCGCTTTAGTATGCTGCATGGTCTTTGGCACGACAACAGCTTTTGCCGCCAATGACCCGATTGCCGTGGTAAACAACCTGTCAAACTTTATCTTCGGTCTGATTAAGGCTGTCGGGATGATTATGCTCGGCTTCGGCATCG
Organism: Lachnospiraceae bacterium; assembly: GCA_011959925.1. Taxonomy (GTDB): domain Bacteria; phylum Bacillota; class Clostridia; order Lachnospirales; family Lachnospiraceae; genus Roseburia_B. The sequence continues at coordinate 1,859 of BLMD01000033.1, read as the reverse complement.
TGCAGGTGGGCTTGTCGCTGAAATCCCACGACCCGTCCCAGAGGGCGAACGGATTTCTGACCCTTGCGGGCGGCGTTGTGATTACCTTTGCAAAAGAGATTCTGACCATTATCACAGGCTAATGCAAGGCAATAAGACAGCAGATTGAAATAGCAGGCTGATATATAAGACAGGGATAACGGGGCAGATCCGCTCTGCGGAACTTGCCCCGCTGTCCAATTTTAGAACGGAGGTGGTCGAATGTCAGATAACTGGGTAGTCCAGAACTTGGAAAACGCCCTTAACACTTGGAATGAGAAGTTAGCCGAGATATGGCAGCTCATTACCCAGTCCCCAGAGAATTTCAAAGGCGGTGCGATATGGAAAGTCATTGTTGACATCCACGGTGCGTTGCAGGCAATAGGGCTTGCCCTGCTCGTGCTGTTCTTTGTCGTGGGCGTGATGCGTACCTGCGGCGACTTCGCACAGGTCAAGAAGCCCGAACACGCATTGAAGCTGTTTATCCGCTTCGCACTTGCCAAAGGTGCGGTGACTTACGGCTTGGAGCTGATGATGGCTCTGTTCCAGATAGTGCAGGGCGTGATTTCCACGATTATGAAAGCCGCAGGCTTCAGTACGGCTCAAAAGACGGTACTCCCGCAGGAGATTGTGACAGCCGTAGAGGACTGCGGCTTTTTTGAGAGCATCCCCTTATGGGCGGTCACGCTGATAGGCGGACTGTTCATCACGGTGCTGTCATTCATTATGATAATGTCGGTGTACGGCAGATTTTTCAAGCTGTACCTTTATACCGCCATCGCTCCCGTACCATTATCGTCCTTTGCAGGAGAGCCGAGCCAGAATGTGGGCAGGAGCTTTATCAAGAGCTATTGTGCCGTGTGCCTTGAGGGTGCAATCATCGTGCTTGCCTGCATTATATTTTCGGTGTTTGCGGCTTCCCCGCCCGTAGTCAATCCCGATGCGGCTGCGGTCACGATGGTGTGGGGCTATATCGGGGAGCTTGTGTTCAATATGCTCGTCCTTGTCGGTGCGGTCAAGATGGCAGACCGTGTCGTGCGTGAGATGATGGGCTTGTAAGGGAGGGAACGTATGCAGCGTGTTTATATCTTTAAGGACGGAGTACAGCAGGCAAGCACAGCCACAAAGGAAAGTGCGGTTGACCTTATCCGCCAGTACCAGAAACAGGAAACACACCCGATGCTTCGGGCGGAGTTCAGCATCATTGTGGGCGAGGAAGAAGTTATCCCCTATCCGTCACAGAAGAAGCCGCCCAAGAGAAAATCGGAAATGGAGCGATAGGAGGTGCAGCTTTGTACGATTTTGAAACGGAATATAGCAGGATATTTGAAACGCCGCTGGAAGAAATCAAAGAGGATATATTTTTTCGGGCGGATAATTTTGAAAATGAAACATGGTACGGGGATTTGCAGATGTATCTGGCAATCGGCGTCTGCAAGCCAGAGAAAGATTGCGTGCCAGATTTGCAGAAAGCCTTGAAAGTCTTAGGCTGTCCTACCCAAACAAGGGAAATTGACGGGGATTTGTTTTTAGTCCCCCAGAGGGAAAGGCAGAAGCAGACCCCGCCCCGCCATAAACAGGAAATGGAACGATAGGAGGTGTTTATGATTGGAAGTAAAGATAAATAAGGAAATCCGCAATTACACGGAGAGTATGTTTTTCGGGCTGTCGATGCGGCAGTTCCTTTTTTCTGTCCTTGCCTGCGGCGTGGCGGTAGGCTTGTTTTTCCTGCTCCGTGGGAAGTTCGGGACGGAAACCGTGAGCTGGATGTGCGTTCTGGGGGCTTCGCCCCATAGGCACTAACTTAACAATATTTGAATAAGCTGCTGTCGGATTTTTCT
>BLMD01000032.1 GCA_011959925.1 Lachnospiraceae bacterium | reverse complement strand
ACAAAGTATGAAAAAAGGAATCGCATTGTTACTGGCGGGATTTATGTGTTTTTTTCATTGGCGGGATGTTCCTCCAGTGAACCCGGACAGACAGCAGACGACGGAGGCACTTCCGAAACAAAAATAAGTGCGGAAACAAAAACGGAAGAAGGCTCTTCGACAGAAGAAACATCCGGCAGCGGAATTGACTGGGCAGAAAAAGGAGCGGCAAGCGTAAAACCGAATCCGGTGGATGAAAATGGCAACTCGGTGTTCGGCGGTCCGACGGAACCGGCAAAAGCGCCGACGGGAATTAAAGTCGCTTTAATCCCTTCGGACCAGGCGTTAAGCGGACCGGTGACGCCGTTGGCTGCCATTGAAGAAGTGGGAGGCAACTTTGACTGGACATGCAAGTGGTTTAACGGAAAGGGAGATCCGACGGAGCAGAATAAAGCCATTATGGACGCCGTATCCTGGAAAGCAGATGTCATTGTCTGTGCTTCGGTTGACGCGGCCAGCATACAGCAGGGACTGACAACGGCAAAGGAAGCGGAAATTCCGGTAGTTTCCACCTCGAACGGAACGGACGAGCCGAACGAAGGCACGAATACGGTAAGCGGCGACCAGCTTGACTTTGCGTTTGACGTAGGCGTGGATTACCGTGCATTGGGCGTTTCTATCGCAGACTGGATGATCGCAGATGCGGGAAATGAAGGAAGCATCGCCGTATTCGGAGCAAAAGAGTATCCCTCCTGCATGGCGACGGAATACGGGCTGTTAGAAGAACTGGCGCAGTCGGATATGGAGATCAGCGAAGTCATGTACTTTACCGGAGGACAGGTAGGAGATTCCTTAAACCGTCAGGTAATCGGTTATCTGCAGTCCAATCCGGATACGAAATATGTGTTTATGCCGTATGACCCGGCTGCTATCCAGGTATGTCAGGCTTTGGCAACGGCAGGATATGACGACGTAAAGGTGTGTTCCATTCTGGGTACGGCGGCATATCAGGAATTGATCGCATCCGGAAGCTGTGCAGCCGCTTCTGCCGCGTATGATATGGTATATATGGGCTGGGGCTGTGCGGATCAGTTTATCCGGCTGTTAAACGGACAGGAACTGTTTTCCCCGCACGGAGAAAATGTTCCCTACTGTGTCATCGATTCTACGAATCTTTCGGATGGGGACTGGGTTTCCACCTATGACTATAAGAGCGATTTCCTCGCATTGTGGAAATAAGGCGGGGCGCGCTCTTACATACGGGGTGAAGGAGACATTCTTTAAAGACGCGGCATTCGGCGCCGGTGGCCGCACTGGCGCCGGCCCTGTATCAAAGGAAAAACGGAGGGATTTTTATGGATCGACTCAAACAGCAATCCAATTTTCAGTTAAAAAACTATTACATTTTTATGCTGCTTATTGTCTTATGCGCCGGATTCGGGCTGGTATCGCCCCAGTTTTTTACGGTATCCAACTGGTCGAGTCTTCTTTATGCAGTTCCTGAATGATTTTGC
>BLMD01000031.1 GCA_011959925.1 Lachnospiraceae bacterium | reverse complement strand
CATATCTGGCCAAACATATGACGCAGAGCGACGCGGCGGATCAAACGAAATTCTATCTGGAAAAAGCCGCGATGACCAAGGCGTATTCCGGGTTAAGCCAGGAAGATAAGAAGAAATACCTGGATTCTTACGGCGCGCTGCTCGGCATGGCGCCCAAATACTATGCCGGGTACCGGAAAATACCTTCTCAAAAGCTAAGAGGTTCTGCGGACAGCGAACACACGGGAGCCGAAACGGCGGCCTCGGCGGTAGACGGCAATGAAGATACGTTCTGGCATTCCAATTACGGAAACGGAACGAAACCAAACCTCAGCGAAGGAAAAAACAACAGCTATACGATCTTGCTGGATGAAAATACGGATATCGGAAAACTGGAGTATCTGCCGAGAAAAGGCGGAGGAAACGGGGTCATCCTTACCTATGAAATTTCCTACAGCACTTCGGAAACGGGAGAAGATTTTACCGTCGTTACGCCCAGGGGAAATACCTGGGAGGATAACGATACGTTAAAGAGCGCCGTATTTGAAGCGCCGAATGCAAGGCGGATAAAGGTTACGGCGTTATCTACCGGCGGATATCCGGCAAATACGCATATCAGTGCGGCAGAATTTTATTTATATGAGCAGTACCCGGTTTTTGCCAGCCATACGTATGCCAGCGATCTGTTTCTGGCAGAATCGGCAAAGATCAAAAAAGATAAAAACGGAGCCGGGCAGGCGATTTCTTTCATTGGAAACGGGGAACAGAGAACGTTTGAGAAAGGGATCGGAATGAAAACGGACGTTTCCGTATCCTGGGATTTGACCGGAAAGAAGTTTGATCTGTTTACGGCGTGGATCGGCATAGATGCCCAGGTGGCGCCCGGTCTGCAGGCATCGGTCGAAATTTACGGGGACGGGAAGCTTTTGTATGTGTCTGACCCGCTTCTGTCAGGCTATCCGGCAGAATCCGTCTGCCTGGAAATTACAGGAATGAAAAAACTCGAAGTCAGAGCGTCTGGTGCGGGGAAGGAAGCACTGGTATCGCTGGGCGATGCAAAGTTTATGAATCAGGAAGATATCACGGAAATTACTCTGATACAGGGAGAGTCGGCGGCGATCTTGGCGAACGCATCTTTGATACCGGAGGATTTGGGTAAGATTCGATGGGAGTCGGACAATCCGGCTATAGCTGCAGTGAACGAAGAGGGTAGGGTTACGGCAGTCGGAGAAGGCCGGACGGTTGTGCGCGCCGTCTGTTCATCTAAGACCGTTTCTTGTACCGTACAGGTAACAAAAGAGCCGAAAACGAATCAGGATGAGACGGAACCGCCGAAAAACGAACCGGGGCAGGATACAAAGCAGGAGCAGACAGTAAAACCAAAGAAAGTGGTATTAAAGAAAATCAAAGTGCAGAAAAAACAGGCAGTGGTATCCTGGAAAAAAATCACAGATGCCCACGGATATGAAGTCTGGATGAAAAAAGGAAACGCTTCATTTAAAAAGGTAAAGAGCGTATCTGCAAAAAAACTGAAGATAAAAATCAAGAAATTAAAATCCGGGAAAAAATATACGTTTCAAGTGAGGGCATATCGAAAAGACAGCTCCAATAAAAAAGTCTACGGTGATTTTTCCAAGAAAAAGAAAGTGAAAATCAAATAAAAGATGTGTAAGAAAGCGGCAGGGATATGTTCCTGCCCTTTTTTGTTTCACAGGAATATGTGCCCCGGGAAACAAATTTTTACAGAAATCTTGCGTAATCAGAGAATCTGTGCTATATTGACTTTAACGCTATAAAGCTTCAAAGCTTCAAAGTATTAAATTACCAAGCAAAAGCAAAGGGAGGACATTATGAAACTTATTTTACTGATTATTTATTTTGCGGTACTGGTCGGCATAGGACTCTACTGCAGAAAGCATGCGACGGATGTCAACGGTTTTGCATTGGGAGGCAGATCCG
>BLMD01000030.1 GCA_011959925.1 Lachnospiraceae bacterium | reverse complement strand
TGCGCGGATTATATCCTTAAGGATCATCCGGGATGCATAGATGTGTTTATCTGTGCAGACCATAAGGACAGGATCAGGAGGATTGCCGAAAGGTACGACCTTTCAGAGAAGAAGGCGGCAGATAAGATCAAAAGGATCGACCGTGAACGGAAGTATTACTATGAGTCGCATACAGGGCTTGACTGGGGCAGTCCCCTGTCTCATCAGATCCTGATGAATGCAAGCAGGCTTGGACTAGAAGGGACGGCGGATGTTCTGGAGATGATATACCGCGCAGGATAAGGAGTTCTCGTATGAACGTTACAGAGGACACAGACGCAGGATGCAGAGAACATAAGAGGATCAGACAGAAGACAGGGTAGTAGGCGGTACTACCCTGTTGGTTTTGGTGTGTTTTTCATAGGTATGTCAAAGTGAAAGGAATGTTGTATATTCATGGGTATGATAAAGGAGATTCTAATTGATACCAGCATGGACAGTTTGAAGATGCTGCCGTATCTGTTCGCGGCATTCGTGCTGCTTGAGATCTTGGAGCAGTATTCAGGTGCATTTACGCAGAGGGTGCTTTCGAAGGTGGGGAAGGCAGGAGTGGCGGCGGGAGCGCTGTTTGGCTGTATCCCCCAGTGCGGCTTCTCTGTGATGGCGGCGAATCTATATGCAGGAGGGATTATTTCAGCAGGAACGCTCGTGTCGGTTTTTATCGCAACCTCTGATGAAGCGCTCCTGATACTGATCGGGAATCCGAACGCCGCAGGAGAAGTGGGAGCTCTGCTGACGGCGAAGATCGTGATCGCGGTTGCGGCAGGTTATCTCGTGGATCTTTTTCTTGCAGAGAAGATAACAATGCCAAAGAAAGGAGGAACGCCGTACCGGGGATGGGACTGTCACAAGGAGGAGGAGGGCATCCTGCGCCCGGCTTGGGATCATACTGCCAGAATATTTGTGTATCTCTTTTTATTTAACGGCGTGCTGAATCTGTGTGTCACAATCTTCGGGATCGAACAGCTGTCGGCGGTCCTTTTGGGAGATACCATGATACAGCCTGTGGCCGCGGCCGTGATCGGTCTGATCCCCAATTGTGCGGCGTCTGTAATACTGACGCAGTTATATCTTGAAGGGGCGGTCTCTTT
>BLMD01000029.1 GCA_011959925.1 Lachnospiraceae bacterium | reverse complement strand
AAGGATTAAAGTCGAAAGATAAGAACAAGTTAAAGAAGGCAATCAAAAAAGCAGGCCTGAAAGTAAAATAAGAGACAGGAAAGAAACCCCGGAGACGAAAGTTTTCGGGGTTTTCGATGCTGCAGGGGAACATTTGTATGAAAGGGGAGAGCGGGTATCCTCTTGGTTCCGGGTGATTGTGTTTCAACAGTGAATGCAAAAAAGTGAATTGACATCTGTCTTGTCAGTTCGGAACAGGTGTGTTATAATTCTACGGATACATACTGTGGATAAAAACAGCCGTTTGACCGGGAGGATCGTATGGACATAAAGGAAAAAATCTATCAATTAAAGAAAGAAAAAGACGTTGTGATTTTAGCACATTATTATGTGGAAGCAGCCGTGCAGGAGATTGCGGATTTTATAGGGGATTCTTATGCATTGGCGGTAAAAGCCGCGGAAGCGGCACAGAACAATATCCTGTTTGCAGGCGTATCTTTTATGGGAGAAAGCGCGAAGCTGTTAAATCCGGATAAGCATGTATATATGGCGGACGGTACGGCGGGCTGTCCGATGGCGGATATGGTAACTGCGGCTCATGTGCGTACCGTTCGGAAAGAATACCCGGAAGCGGCCGTGGTCTGCTATGTCAATTCCAATGCAGAGGTAAAAGCCGTCTCCGACGTCTGTGTAACGTCGTCCAATGCCTTACGGGTGGTAAAAAAGCTGACGCAGAAACAGATTTATTTTATACCGGACCGGCATCTGGCGCAGTTTGTGGCGCAGGAAATTCCCGAAAAGGAATTTATTTTTCACGACGGGTACTGTCCTATCCATCAAAAGATCGATAAAACGTCACTTCTGCAGGCAAAGGAAGCGCATCCGAACGCTCTGATCCTTTCTCATCCGGAATGTGCAAAAGAAATTCTGGAATTATCGGATTATGCAGGAAGTACCGCGGATATCATTCGTTATGCCAAAGAAAGTACGGCAGAAGAATTTATTATCGCGACGGAAACCGGCGTATTTTATCCGCTGGAAAAAGAAAATCCGGATAAAAAGTTTTATCCGGTCATCGGCTGCCAGATCTGCCCCGATATGAAAAAGATTACCCTTGATAACATCGGCAGAGTTTTGGAACGCCTGGAATTTGAGCCGGAGATTCTGCTGGATGCACAGACGGCAGAACGGGCAAAGGTTCCGCTGGAACAGATGCTTGTTCTAGCGAAACAGTAAGTTGCATGGAGGCAGAATGAAAACAGATATTTTAATTGTGGGCGCCGGATGCGCAGGTTTATATTGTGCGCTCCACCTTCCGAAAGAGAAACAGGTTTTGATCATTACAAAAGATGCGGTCAGGCACAGCGATTCTTTTCTGGCGCAGGGAGGCATCTGTATGCTCAAAGACGATTCGGACTATGAGAGTTATTTTGAAGATACGATGCGCGCCGGACATTATGAAAATAATCCGGAATCGGTAGAAATTATGATCCGCTCTTCACAGACGGTTGTGAAAGAGCTGATTCGCCTGGGCATTTCCTTTCAGCGGGAAGAAAACGGAGAACTGAGTTTTACACGAGAAGGCGGGCATTCTCAAAAACGCATTCTCTTTCACGAGGACATCACCGGAAAAGAAATCACGTCCAAACTATTGGAGAGAGTGAAAGCGCGTCCGAACGTGCAGATTCTGGAATACGCTGCGATGCTAGATCTTCTCAGCGAGGATAATTGCTGTTACGGAGCGGTTGTCCGATTGCCGGATGGGACGGTTACGACTGTGTTGGCAGAGACGACGGTACTTGCCTGTGGAGGGATCGGGGGGTTGTACCGGTATACGACAAATTACAGGCATCTGACCGGAGATGGGATTGCAGTCGCATTCAAACACGGCGTTGCGCTGGAGCATATCAATTATGTGCAGATTCATCCCACGACCCTGTACTGCGATAAGCCGCAGGAGCGGAGCTTTCTGATTTCCGAATCGGTGCGCGGCGAAGGCGCCGTTTTGTACAATAAGAACATGGAGCGGTTTGTAGATGAGCTTTTACCCAGAGACATTTTGACAAAAAAAATCTATGAGCAGATGGAGAAAGACCAGACGCCGTATGTCTGGCTGTCTATGGAGCATATTCCGCAGGAAGAGCTGACC
>BLMD01000028.1 GCA_011959925.1 Lachnospiraceae bacterium | reverse complement strand
CAAGAGAGACAGAGAGGATGAAAATGAACAAGATAACGAGCACATCGAACACAAAAGTGAAGCGTCTGGTGAACCTTAAGAAGAAGAGAAAGGCAAGGGACGAAGAGAAGGTATTTCTGGTGGAAGGGATCCGGATGTTCAGGGAGATCCCGCCGGAGATATTGAGAGAGGTCTATGTGTCAGAGGCATTTTATAAGAAAGAACAGGGCGTGATCGACGGCCTCCAAAACGGCGGTAAAGAAAAGGGCGCGTTGAGAACGGCTGTGGAGGTGTTATCGGACACGGTATTCGGCTATGTGTCGGATACCAGGACGCCCCAGGGGATTCTGTGTGTGGCGCGCCAGATGGAGTATGCACTGCCGGAGGTGACAGGCGGTGAACGTCCTCTTGTGGCGGTGCTTGACCATCTACAGGATCCGGGGAATCTGGGGACCATCTTTCGTGCCGCGGAAGGAGCGGGGGTGACCGGGATCGTCATGGACCGGGAATGTGTGGACATCTACAATCCCAAGACGATCCGTTCCACGATGGGCTCGGTATACCGGATGCCGTTCTGTTATGTCGAGGATCTTCCGGATGCGGTCAGAGAGATGAAGGAGAACGGCATTTTGACGTATGCGGCTCATCTTGAGGGACGGCGCGATTATGACGAGGAGGATTACCGCCGGCCGTGCGCGTTTCTTATCGGGAATGAGGGAAACGGGCTTACGAGGGAGGCCGCACAGCTTGCGGATGCTTATATCAGGATACCGATGAAGGGACAGGTGGAGTCTTTGAATGCCGCGGTCGCGGCGTCGGTGCTGATGTTCGAGGCCGCAAGACAGAGACGGAAGGAATAGAAAGGTTGTGATATTGTGAAACCTGTGATTGACACGACGAAGGAATACGGTCTGGTGTTAGATGGCGGCGGTGCGCGCGGCGCATACCAGATCGGGGCGTGGAAGGCCCTTGTGGAAGCCGGGGTGAAGTTCAATGCCGTGGCCGGAACCTCCGTGGGTGCGCTGAACGGCGCGCTGATCTGTATGGGGGACGTTGAGAAGGCCGCAAACGCAGAAGAACCATAGAATAAGATCACCTTGCTCAGAATGACCGCCGAAAACTGCCAGAACATATTTTCAAATGCCGCCGGGATCCCCGTGGTATATACTTCCCAGATACACCGTCTGTCCAGACGAAAGAACCCTTCCCGCCTGTTCTCCTCCCGGAAGATGCCTTTCCTGTTATACAGAAGATACATACCGACAGACGCGCCGACCGCCTGCGCGATCACCATGGCCGCCGCCGCGCCCTTGATTCCCATGCCCTTTCCATCCCCAATCCCGAAGATCAGCACATATCCACAGACAATATTTACAATATTCACAACTCCGGCAATATACATCGGCGTCTTCGTGTTCCCGTACCCCTGAAACGCCGCCGTCACCAGAGACATGATCACAAGAAACGGAAATCCCCACACGACGATCCGCATATATTCCCCCGCCAAAGCCAAAATCTTTGGATCCTCCGAAAAAAAGGCAAAAAAAATATCCGCCCGGGAAAACAGTACCGCCTGTATCACTCCTACGACTATCAGTTCCGTCAGCATCGTCTGTTCTATAATGCTTCTGCACTCTCCCCGCCTGCCTGCGCCAAATGCCTTCGCCACAAGTATCGTTGCTCCGGTTGCAACTCCCTTATAGCATACCCAGAGCGTATCTGTGATCCTCACACAGATCCCCTGCGCGGATATGGCGTCTGCCATAAGTCTCCCTACCATCGCAGTTGTGATCAGGCTGACTGATATTTGCAGGATATTTTCCAGGATCATCGGTATGATGATCTGATAGATCTCCTTCTTTATCTCCTTATTTTCGTACAAAATACCCTCCATTCTAAAGGAGCCGCCGCAAAACGGACGGCTGACACCGGATCTGCCATATGCAAATCCACGGGTTACCCCGCATGTTGTGCAAGCGCCGCGTTTTACAACAGCTCCCTGTCGATCTCTCATTTTTGGTTTTTATTTGAACTTTGCTTCCATCTCTTTCTGCTCGGCATCCAGTACCTCTGTCACATCCTCGTCCTCCAGGAGAATCTTCGCCACGCTGTTCTTGGACATCTCAAGCGCTTCTGCGAAATTCTCCGTGTAATTTACCTGAGGAGCATTCTTTCCGGCTTCCGTAAATAATTCAAAGATCTTCTGTCCTCCGAAAAATTCGTCTCCTTCCTCGAAAGCCTCCGACTCAAGCGCCGGCAGATAGGAGGGATAGAGCCCATAATTCTGGAACCCTTCAATATTCGCGTCCACGTCCTCCATACAGAACTTCACAAATTCCTGAGCCGCCTCTACATTCTCACTCGCTGACGGAACGGCAAGCGCAGAACCTCCGTTTGACGCGCCCAGAGGCTCCTGATCCGCATCGAATCTCGGAAGAGGCATTACTGCCCATTTTCCTTCCTGATCCGGCACCGCATCCTTGATGGAGCCGACCATCCATACCGCTTCCGGAATACATGCAAACTTGTCGGCAGACATTCCGGCGATCATATCGTCCCACGAAGAGTTGTTAAAGGTAATCCCCTCGTCAAACATCTTCTTGCACATTTCCATTGCCCTTACAGATTCCTCGGAATTTACCTGTGGATTTCCCTCTTCGTCAAAATAGAATCCCCCAAGCTCCATCAGCATCAGGCGGTACACAAGGTCGTTCCTTGACTCCGCCATGCACAGGATATCGCTGCCCGTCTTATCCTTGACGGTCTTTCCAGCCTCGATAAAATCATCCCATGTCACAATGTCTTCTGCCTTGACGCCTGCCTTCTCGAACAGATCCGACCGGTAGAACATCCCGCACGGGCCTGAATCCCATGGATACGCGATGACCTTTCCATCCACCGTACACTCCGCCACCTTGATAGGGAAAAAGTCGTCCGTGTTGATCATGTCCGTAAATTCCGCGAATTTGCCCGGGAACTTTGTCCCGAATTTGGCCATCTGTTCTCCTTCAAGAGATACGATGTCCGGCAGTCCGATCCCTGATTGCAGACAGGTGGTCATCTTCTGATATACCTGATCCACACCCATTTCCTCGAAATTAAACTCTACGTCCGGGTGGAGTTCCTGGAATTTCTCCGCCTGCTCCTCCAGATGCGCAAGCGCCACGTCCCAGCTCCACACGGTGATCTCTCCCGACAGACCGCCATCGCCGTTCTCCTTCTTCTCACTGCTCCCCCCGTTTCCGTTGCAGGCGCACAGAGACACTGTTACAGCCGCCGCAAGTATAATTGACAACAAATTCCTCTTCATTCTTTTTTCCTCCTTAAAAAATATGGTATAGATTTATTCTTTTACAGCTCCGCCCATGACGCCGGCGACGAACTGTTTCTGGAACACCAG
>BLMD01000027.1 GCA_011959925.1 Lachnospiraceae bacterium | reverse complement strand
ATCGAAATTGTAGTTCCGCCCTATCCTGTTGCTATTTCCTGCAAAGGCAGACTTGATGGAAAAACTCCGCCTGACCAATGCTGGCCACTATACAAATGCAGCCATGCTCTTGTTCAGCAAAGATCCCGACAAGTGGCAGTTTGGCTCTTACACCAAGATTGGATTTTTTGAAACGGATGCTGACCTTCGTTATCAGGATGAAATCCATGGTTCCATTCTGGAGCAGATTGATAAGATCATCGAAGTCCTTCATCTCAAATTTATGAAAGCAAAAATCACCTACGAGGGGATACAAAGAATAGAACGATACTTTGTCCCGGATGCAGCTCTGAGGGAAGCTTTGATACACAAACTCAGGATTTCAAGCAGCCAATTTCCTCAGACTCAGATTTAAGAAGGGAACTGCGGGGATGGTATCAGGCAAAAGACCGATTTGTTCAGAATGAGTATGGCAATCGGTTTTATCTGGATACTTATGGTTCCAAATGGCTGGCATTCTCTTTTGAAATTAAATTATGACAGCATTTAAGCCAAAACGAAATGAGGTGAGCGTGTGGCAATTATTTTGATTGCAGAAGATGAAAAAGGAATGCAAACTATCATTGCTGATTATATGAAACGTGGCGGTCATACCTGTATTACTGCTGATGACGGCATAGATGCTATTTCCATATTAAAAAACAATTCTTTGGATTTAGCCATTTTAGATATTATGATGCCTCGTCTGGATGGTTTTTCGGTCTGCCGAATGGCGAGGGAAATGTCCGATCTTCCCATTCTGTTTCTGACTGCAAAAGGCACGGAAGAAGATAAGCTAAGAGGATATGGATATGGTGCAGATGACTATGTAACCAAACCATTCAGTCCCAAAATACTTCTTGCAAAAGTCAATGCTCTTCTCCGACGTTCCGGTGGGATACCTCAAGAAATCATACAAGCAGGCGGTATTTCATTGTTCCCCTATTCTCGTGCTGTTTCTGTAAATGGGGCCGAAATTGAATTAACGCATAAGGAATTTGAATTGTTGCACTTCTTTATGCAAAATAAAAATCAGGTATTTTCCCGTGAGCAGCTTCTTAACCGTATCTGGGGCTATGATTTTGAAGGGAATACCCGTACTGTTGATACACATATCAAAACACTGCGCCAAAAGCTTGGTAGTGAAAGCCGACGCATTGTAACACTAATCCGTTCCGGATACAAGTTTGAGGTGTAGCTGTGAATAAGAAGGAAAAGATTTACAATCTCTATTCTGTGCGCAAAAAAACGATGATCCTTTCCAAACTTGCCGGTGGGATGCTAGTATTGTTTTACCTTGTAACTGAAGACCTTCCAATGAGCCGCAATGCCAGCTTCTGGATCTGGTTCACACTCCTGATTGCTGTTATCATTGGAGTTGACTGTCTTTTAGGTCGGCTGATTTCAAAACCACTGCGCAAAATCAACGACACCGCCAAACAAATGGCAGAATTGGATTTTTCTGCCCACTGCGACATCCAAACGAAGGATGAGTTTGGTGAATTATCTAAGAGCCTGAATACTATGTCATCCAACCTACAGGAAGCGTTGGATAAACTGGAGGCGGCGAATTCCCAACTAGAAAAAGATGTTGCACATGAACGGATCTTACTGCATGAAAGAAGAGAACTGGTAGACCGTCTATCTCACGAGATGAAGACTCCTTTGGGGCTGATCCGGGCCTATACGGAAGGATTGGATGAGGAAATAGATTCGAAAATAAGGCAACAATATATGAATGCAATCCTAGATGCCACAGAACGTATGGACGATTTAATTATTTCGCTTTTGGATCTCTCGGCATTAGAATCTGGTGTCGCCAAGTTAGCAAAAGAGCGTTTTGACTTTATAGAACTTGTGGAAACAGTTGCTGGGCGCCTGTTGCTTGATACGCCAGAAACAAATTATGTATTCCACTATGAACTTCCAGAGGACAAGGTTTTTATACTGGCTGACCGTCAGCGTATGGAACAAGTGGTAAACAACCTGATTGGAAATGCAAAAAAGTATGCAGACACAAACGGCGAAATCCGATTGTCGGTAATATGTGGACAAGAACGCCTGTGTTTCAGTATATTCAACCAGTGCAAGCCAATTCCGGCAGATGAGCTTACCAAATTATGGGAAAAATTCTACCGACGTCAGAACCAATCCTCAAAAGGTTCTGGGCTGGGGCTTGCAATCGTCGCCCAGGTGCTTTCTATATACAACGTACCCTATGGTGCACACTGTGTAGAACACGGAGTTGAATTTTTCTTTGAGTTTCCCATTGTAAAATAATAGAATTCCATTTTCCCTGCCTTCCATCTGGAAGGCAGGGCTTTCAATTTCACACCGATTTCACGGCTACCGCACTTCCATTTCACTTCATTTTTATAAACTGGCGTCATCAAATTAAAATGGAGGAGCAAAATTATGTTTTTAGGTTTGGAATGGTATGGGTGGCTGGTTGTCGTAGCGGCATTGATTATTACGATTCCGCTGAAAATAAAGTTTATGAAATGGTGGGCAACCCGCCAGTCGGAAAAGAAAAAGAATCAACGTGGAAAGTGGGGCGATGATGAATGATTGATGTTAAAGATCTGACATTTTCATATAGGAAAGACACCCAAGCACTTCATGGACTGAATTTCATTGTGAACGAGGGTGAAATCTTCGGTTTTCTGGGCCCAAACGGTTCTGGCAAATCAACAACGCAAAAAATCCTGACGGGAATCCTGAAGGGGCATGGCGGAATAGTTTCACTGTTTGGGCAGGATATCTCCACTGTCCATGCACAAGATTTCTTTCAGCAAATTGGCGTCCTGTTTGAATTTCCTTATCTGTATGCTAATTTAAGCGCAATAGACAATTTAAAATATTTTTCATCCTTCTATCCCAAAGAGCAAGTTCAAGACCCAGAAGAGCTATTGGAAAGATTAGAGTTCAAACGTGATTTTCTGAAAAAGCCAGTCGCTTCCTACTCAAAAGGAATGCGCCAGCGCGTCAGTATGGCACGGGCATTGATCAGTAGTCCCAGACTGCTGTTTTTGGATGAGCCAATCAGTGGCTTAGATCCTTCCGGCGCAGTATTATTCCGGAAGATTATCGAGGAAGAACAAAAAAAGGGAACAACCGTTTTTATAACAACCCACAACATGGTTGACGCTGACTTATTATGTAACCGAGTGGCGTTTATTTCAAATGGCACTATTGTTGCGTTGGACACACCCAAACATTTAAAAGAGCAAAACAGTAATCACCGCATAGCAGTAGAATATCTGTTTCAAGGAGAGAGGAAAAATTGTTCCATCGAATCTCCGGAACTGAAAGCCGATCTGCCATTCCAATATGATGAAATCATCCGCATTCATTCCCAGGAACCAACGCTGGAGGATATTTTTATACAATACACAGGAAGGGGGCTTAACTAATGTGTGGCAGCTTTTTTGCACTTTTGAAGAAAGATTTCCGCTTGATGGTATCCAGCAAATTCTTTCTTTTGGCAATCGGATCCCTGATTCTGTATACCTGTTATATCAATTTTGTCTATGTAAAGCTGGATCAGGAGATATTTCCGGTATACCTGTACGACCCGGCACAAACACAAAATAATGTTCCAGACAACCTTATTCCTGTCAGCAGCCTGAAAGAATTGCAAAATGCCTGCGAGGACGGATATTCTATAGGAATTGATCTTTCAGATGGGACAGTAAAAATAATGATGACATCCTGTGGTATTAGCAAAATTGACAACCTGCGCCATTCCTATGCAGTTTCAAAACTATCTTCCGAAAGCGCCAAGGAAGCTCTAATAATTGGACCCAACAACAAAGATATGAAAAGCCGCAGGGAAATTACTGCCGAATTTCTTTTTTTTGAACTTTCTGCAGTCGGCTTTTTAGGATTAGCCGCCATGCTGTTCAAGGAAAAACAAATGGGTGTTGTCCGGGTACATGCAATTCTTCCAGTTGGGAAAAGTGCTTTTATCTTATCAAAACTCATACTAATCCTATTTGCTGATTTATTTTTTTCTGCCATGCTCACCCTATGCAATCTTGGCGCTGCAGCAAGTATGGCTGTACTGCCGGCTGTACTCCTCCAGGCTGGAATCCTGTCATTGATTATGGCTTCGTTTGGATTCTTTTGTGCAATTACACTGCCAGATTTCAAACAGTTTTCACTATTATATTTGGTTCTGGCAGTCTTTATCACTACTCCCGTATTTCTAGCCGGACAGACCGGAATAACGATGGACCGGATTAAATTCCATCCAATGTACCATTTATTTACGGCTATGAAAAGCGCGTATTTTCAAGCCCCACCTACAAATGTCCTCTATTATGCAATCTGCCTGTTGTCCATAGTCCTGCTGTTCTTATTCGCCAGACATGGACTTAACCGCGAAATGAAAAAGGAGGGGTGAATATAGATGAATTGGACAGGTTTAAAACTTCAATTTAAAGCAATACGACACGACAAACTATGTATCCTGACATTCCTGCTGCCAATTATTGTCGGTCTGGCAATTAATCTGCTGGGGGATATGGACTTTTCATCTGCTACCGAACCTTCCTTTGGCATAGTAAAAGACGATTTATCAGAAGAGACAATCGCATGGCTGTATGAAAATGGGACTGTGGCAATCTATAAAGACACAGAGGCTTTAAGAGCTGCAATCATAGATCCATCCACACAAACAGTTGGTGTAATGAGTGACGGAACGGAGATTCAGGTTTTCCGGTCAGGCGATGAAATGCAGATGTATGCAGCGATTGCCGATGTCCTTCCACAACTTTATACCCAACGAAACGCTGCTACTGAATGCAGGCAGGTTCTAATCCCATCAGAGAGCAGCAATGATATTCTAAAAACTCTGTTGGTTGTTATTACAATGGTCACTGCTATGTTTATGGGCTGCACATTTAATGCCATGAATATACTGAGCGAAAAAGAGGACGGTATTGTTTACATCAATGAAACCCTTCCCATGTCAAGGACACAATATATAAAACAAAAAATAGCAATAGGATTTTTAGGCGGAATTCTCTCAACCATAATCACAGCTTTCGTCTGTGTACGCCTCTCTGCCATACAGATACTTCCCACAATTCTCCTAATCAGCTTATCAGCTTTTATCGCTTCCCTGACTGGTTTGTTTATTGCTCGATTTGCGGGTGGTCTAATGGTCGGAATTGCATACATAAAAATCGTGATGATAATGTTTCTTGCTCCTCCTATTTTCTTTTATCTCATTCTCCCGTCAGGAAGCATTCTCCATACGATATCGTATGTGCTTCCATCCAGTGCAACGTTCTATGGACTGATTGGCATTTTGGAAGGGAATGCGGACTTTGGAACGGAAATAGCAGCCCTTATTATTCATAGCGTACTATGGCTCTCTTTGTACGTAATAATTACAAAGCATATTTATAATCATGTTTGAATATTCAAGCTTTCTGAACAGGCTGCCAATTATTCAGTTGTAAAAGCTGCATATTTGGGATGTCCAGATATGCAATAAGGAGAAGAGGATTTTCCCATATCCCACTTTCCGTTTTCATTTTTCAGCCCGTTTAACCAGTCCACGACAAACATGTAATAGATTCCATCTTCCCTCTGCATAGAAATGATTTGCCCATTTCGTATCTTTATGCATGAAATCCACACTTCCTATCCTTATTATGCTCCGCTTCCGGCAGTCTCTTTTCCCATTCGAGACTTCGACGAAATTAAACGTCCGCGCCCTTCTGCCTTGACCAATGTCCCCAGTTCCTTAATGGCGTCCTTTCCAATCCACTTCAATGCCTTACTGTCACTCTCCGCAAACTCATGCGCCAACAACAGCGCCTTTTCATTGTAGTTGAAATCTCTCTTTCCGATTTCGCGCAACGCCCAGGATGCTGCCTTTTTTACATGCTCCCGCTCATCATCTGAATACCGGACTATCAATCCTAGATAGTAGTCCAGCATATCGTCTGAAAGCTTTTTGTCATGAATCACAGACGATGCAATCAAAGTAAATGCCGCCCGTTTCTTATATATCTGCGATGAAGTAATCCACCCTTCTATCAGGGCGCTCCGGCAATCCATCTTAATTAAAAGATTTTTACACAAATGGTCGCACAAATCCCAGGATATTACATCGCCAATCAACTGCTCCACAGCATCTTTTGTCATTTCTTTTGGATTCATCAATAACACGGCTAACAGCCTTGCCTCATGATATCCTGTTATCCATAGTTCAAGCGCCAGCTCATTTGACTTCTGAATCTTTTTGGCAAGGTCTCTGACCTCTGCCGTCGATACGCCAAGACTGTATTGCTCCGGAATCCCCATACGCACCACGTTCACCTTATATTTCTCAGACGCCCGTATCTTTAATTCTGCTATTACCTCTAAACAATTCATGTTTTCCTCCTAACCGCTTCCGTCATTCTCCAATTAAAAGCTTGAGTATCTCATTCATAAACCTCCTCCTGTGGATCGGCTTTGATATATACCTCTATATCCGGAGAATTTGCAAATGTAAAGCTGGACGTAGGGAGCCATTCTGCAATGACTCGCTTTTCCAATTGCTGCAGGGAATGGTTCGTGCCACGTCCCTCGAAAATCTCCCATTTACATGCCGGAATCCAATATTCTTCAAAAGTATCATCTTTCTTGTCAGAGCGAACTGCAATCAGATATTTGCAGTCCTCTGTATGATGAATACTGATACCCAATAATAACTGTGGTATACCTTCCTGCAAGGCGTTCAGTTTAGTAAGTGTTCCGTCGGCAAGAACTGTATCCCATACTGTTGGAATCACCTCAAAATTTTTATTAAGCTCCTTATCCAGCAGACAGGAAATCCCCACTACACGGAAAGCCGCTTTTCCTCCACTCTGAATTTCAATGGCTGCCCGCCATCCACAGATACATGAAACCGAATCAGCGGAAATGCCTGTATGAGACTGTTCTCTGTCTTCAGAGCAGAAGTCCCGATACCAGCAAAGCCTTTAAATGCCCTGGTAAAAGCTGTTGGGGATTCATAGCGGTACTTTATGGCAATATCAATGACTCTCTCACTATCCTTTCACAAGTTTCCTCGCATTCAGGCTATACAAATTGATAGCCTACGTGCACAAATATTCTTTCACAGGAACCACCTGAGAATGATTCAGAGGTTCCTTACGAAAATCTTTTCAATTCTCACATGCTTTGTTCTTTTTCATATGTAAGGTTCATATAGTACCTCACATCATGTGAGATGCTGGAAGAAATTACTTACTTTACATTGTATATTTCTTCTTTGAGACTGTCTCGACTTTTTTTGTCACTTAATCAATTTTGAGCAGCGGATGTAATTCTCCATGATGGTACATAGCAAGCAATTCCTCACGATTTACCAATTTGACAGCCACAATTTCGGTCTCCTTCATCATTATTTCCGATGTATTTCCACCGTTTAGCATAATCCATTTAATGGAAAAGATATCATCTCCTATTTACCTATATCAGTCTGACACCACCTTGACAATGCAGATTTGTGTTGCCTGCAAACCGTCTGCCGCAGAAGTTCCCCATATCTTCACCATTTGCCCGGTGGTCAAATCGGATGATGTTCCATTTTCAGTCTCAGATCTGGCTCCGCCGTCATAAATATTTTGAATCACAAACACTGTATTATCATCATATGTAACTGTAACCTTACGGAATTCGGAATCATCACTGCTTCCCGGTCCCACCATAATCTCTCCACCATTCTCGCTTTCTTCTGTAATCAACTCTACAACAGTAAGCTGTTTTTCCTGAATGTCCTTTATGATTCCTTCCAAGTTGGGAGCATCAGTATTAATTTCGCCTCCCTTTGCCTTAGCCTGACTTCCGTTAGTTTCATCGGTATTTTCCGTGTTTGATTCTTGATTTAAAGAATCATCCGCCGCATCATCTTCAGAATTTATTTCACTTGGATCTTCTTGTTCCTGATCTTCATTTGGGAAATCTTTTTCTTTAGAATCTGTTCCGCCTATCTCCTCTTGGTTCAAATTCTCATCCGAAACTTCTTTTGTCCCCTGACAGGCACAAAGCGTAATACCCATAACACATAAGATTCCTGTCAATATAAGAACTTTTTTTACTCTGTTTTTCATTTTGTTCTCCTTTCGATATAACGATTGAATCATTATTACAAGCTTATCGTATCAAATTCATCTCTAAGCACCCTCTAAATTATCTTAAGATTCCTTTATTTTCATTAAATTTCCATTCAGATGGTAAACTCTACTTATTAGTACATATAGAAAAAGGACACCCGCATACAGCGAACGCTGTGTATTGATGTCCTTGTTACTAAGCCATCCGTTTGCGGATCCTTTGATAAAACAAAGCTGCTGCCATAGTTTCCCACAATCTCCAATTTGGTTTCTTTGTTTTCTCAGTCACGACAGATTCAGCTTCTTATCAATCAAATTTCCTTTCAAATAAGTGCTTTTTACCCTGTTCTATACGGTCCAACTGTTTCTATGCGCTGTCTGGTGATATTCCACAGCCTCTTGCATTCATTTCGTTTTTAGAGAAAACCATACATTTCTAAGCGTTTAAATATTCCTCAAGGCAAATCCCTGTTTCATAGATTTCCTTAGCTGGCTCCTTACCCACATAGCGGTAATGCCAAGGCTCATAACTGATTTCCCGTTATATCACTCTTCTCTGTCGGATAGAGGAGAATAATTGTTTACCAGCTATGACAATGAAATTTTTGCCTGCATATATCGTAAACTCGTAAACACCTTCATCCGAAACGTCTGTGAATACAATACTGCTTTGCCAGACTGGATGGTGCGAGAGTAATGATATTTATTTTTCATCGTTAGTTTTTTCTATGACGATTGACGAACCTTTTGATTTATCGCCATTCAGCCACTGCCATTGTTCTGACAGTTCTATTCTGCCATCAGTTAAAATCTGTGGTACACTGTGACATTTCCCAATTCTTATCTGGTCGCTCAAATTAATATGCTGATAATAAAAATCTATTTCTCCATTCCAAGCAACCGTTCCAACTATACTTCCTTTTTTTATTTCTCCGCCATAGTAATCCGCCCATAAAATATTCTCATTTTGATGATATAAAAAAAGCGTTTGATTATCCACTTCACCATTTTCAGTATTCATCTTTGGTATAAAGCATTTTCCATCATAAAAAATATCTGTATTAGGAACTGTTATACGTTTCTCCATTACTTCATAAGCTAACCTAGCATTTCCATTGATAAATAATTCTTTATGCTTTAAAGTTTTATATCCCCTATGCTCATAAAAACAGGCTGCTGCAAGCGAAGCATCTAAGTAAATAATGGTGTTATTAAGAGATATTTCTCTTTCAAGACATTGCATAATATAACTGCCATAACCATTTTTCTGAAACTCAGAAACAACAAACAGTCTTGATATATGATTTTCCTTGCAACTGCCTGTTCCCACTAAACAATCACCTGATAACAAAACTCTAACAAAACCATGTTCTATATCTGTGGCAATGTTTTCCTTTGAATGAAGCCCGCGAAAAAATTCAACTACTCCTTGAGGGTAATATAAAGGATAAATAGCGTTAATCGTGTTCTGTACTAATTGATAAATTTGTTCAATGTTTTCTTTTTTTGCTATTTCGTATTGCACTAACACACCTCCATTAGCCAATCTTGTCCATGCATAGCTTAACTTGCAAATTCTTATAATTTATTAATCTTTCCCTTGTAGAAAGATATGGATAAACCTTTTTAGCTGTGGGACACCATATTCCGATTTTTTCATCCTATCCCTCCTATAGCGCTGCCAAGAATAAATTCCGGAGAACTATCTTCTCCTCTTCCTGTATGTTCAGGAGGAAATACCCCGCCATTTTCTATTCCAAGGCACTCAAATTCTAAAATAGTATTATTATCTCCCATTCTTATTTCCTCTCTTTATACATCAAAATCTTCTGACTTAAAGTTGAAGTAATAACTCCACGGAAAAAGCGTTTGTCATAAAAATAAACACTGGCATTTGAATTTACCCGATATTGCGCTACTCTCATCGAAGATGTATGGGTTGTAAACCAGAATTCTTTTATTCCCACTCGTTTTCTTGGTGGCAGCATCGCTTTCATGTTTGGAAAAATTTCTACCCACGGATTAACCATAATGTTTCTCCTGTTATGTCTGTGCTCATCTTGTTATCGTGTTACTCCCCGTCAGAAAGTATCTATTTATCAAAATATCTTTCATAGCGGTATTGTTCAACAACTGTATCTCCCTATAATGTTATTGCTTGATAGGGACAGGAACTGATACATCGGCAGCACATAGTACAACGACTTCCTGCGGTCGCCTTACTGTTTTTTATGACGAGATTTTCCATAGAACATAGACTGACACAGAGTCCACACCCTGTACAGGCTTTGCTGATTTTCAGCTTATCAGAATAATCCTTTGTTTTTCCATAATACATGTTGTGCCAATAAATTTGTTCTCTGCATCATTCCACTGTTTGAATACGACTATTTCCGCATCAGCTCCAAAGCCGCTGTACTCAGACACCATGAGATATTTCGCATCAGCAATGATCCCATAGCACCTGTCGCTGTCCTTTTTATGCAGCTGATTTCCCAGATAAATCTTGTTGTCATCCCAAAACTTTACGATCTGTCCGTTAGGAAGAGCATATTCAATGTTGGTAAAGGAACCTTTCAGCGCATTCAGCTCCAAAGGGATACCCTCCTGTTGCCGCACATCCGTTACAAGCGCCGCTTAATTCACAGTTCGTACAGTCAATTCCGCAGATAGATTTCATTCTGTTTTCCTCCGCAAATTCTCTTTTTTACAACTTCCTTATCGGGAAAAACATTCTTGACTCCTGCTGCTCTTTTTTAGGGTCGAAATTTTCCGGCAGTCTTTTTTCCATATTTAAGATACCAAAAAGGGCTGTTTGGGCTTTGCTTTCATCAATGTCATACAATTCCTTCTCTCTTTCCAATAATCCCTATAACAGCCTTCGCATACCACGTTAATCCAGCCCATATTCTTTGACTTCGCCTTCCGCTCTTTCATGGGACATAGAAAACTTTTTGACAATCTTATCTACTGCATCCGCAAAAGACAGTCCAAATTCCTGACATATTTCCACTGTTGCCCCATAATTATCCACCAGTGAAGCAGGGTGGAATTATCAATGGAATAGTTAATAAAAAAATTGTTCCCAAAGCAACTAATTTCCTTTCAATACACTTAAACACTGCAACTATTATCCACAAGAAGTAACCGCCAAATAATGATGCGGTCAAATATAAAATTATCCCAGCCCTTTGCGAGTTGGAGTAATTCACATGCGATTTTTGAAAGATTGGAATTTTTCACTCCAGTGTGCACGCTCTGCGAGCTGGTCATCGGTCATCTCTTTCGTTGGTCGATGATCCATCAGAAATTTCAGATATCCGTAAATGTTCAGATCGTGCGCCTTTGCCATCTCAACCATTGTATAGACTACCGGACTGGCTTTTGCTGCTCAGGCTACAGCCAGAAAGCCTCCAGAACAGGTTTTTCCTTCTCGAGACGCAGCTGCTTACGCATTTCATAAGCACCGGGATATTTTTGTTAATGGAATCCTCTATGGCAAACAGGCGGTTACAATACTGAACTCCCTGCACTTCCGGCTGGCTGTAATCATACTGTTTCCCTTTGGGAACGGCGTCGATAAAGTACCGGCGGATGTGTGCCCGGCAGGAAGACCGTCTTCGTCGCTGCGGAACAGCCGCATGAAGGACTGCGCCTGGGTCCGGCGGTCTTCTTCCTTCAGTACCTGGATCCTGCTGTCCGGGAATGTCATCGGATCTTCTTTCACCAGAGGAACCGAAAAGCTTTTTGGTCAGATAGTCCACCTGTTCCTGAAGGGCTTTTTCATGACTGGATTTTTCATCAATAACAAGACGGAGAGATTTGATCAGCTCAGTCTGTTCAGAAATCATTGTTTTGAGTTGTGATATGGTGTCCTTCATCTCACGCAGTTGGATATCTTTTGCACTGTAAGCCATCGTTTCTCTCTTAGACCTATTTCTTTTATTATACCAGAAACAGGAACATTTCCAAAGGAAAACAAGGGTCGGAAAGTGCTGAATTTATAAGGAAATCCGCCATTTGATTTGCGCATATCTGTATAGCCGCATAAAATACTGTAAATCCAACGAATCAATATCTTTTGAAAAAATGATATTTTCACCAAGGGGTAAGTGCGCCCTTTTTTGTTTAAAAAATAATTTCAATTTTTCTCATCTTGCTATTGACATTTATTAGCTGGACTTCCTTACAGTTTTTTCACAAACAGGCAGCGGATCGCATTCAGCACCGCAAGAATCATAACACCTACATCCGCAAAAATAGCCAGATACATATTTGCGATTCCCACAGCCCCTAATGCAAGGCAGGCAAATTTCACTGCAAGCGCCATCGAAATATTCTGGTAAACAATCCGCAGACATTTCCTTGAAATCTTGATTGCCTTTGCTATCTTGATCGGATCATCATCCATCAGAACAATGTCAGCCGCTTCGATTGCCGCATCTGAACCCATTGCGCCCATAGCAATACCTATGTCCGCTCTGGAAAGCACCGGCGCATCATTGATACCATCGCCAACAAATGCCAGCTTTGCTTTGCCTAACTTCACCCGCAATAGTTCTTCTACCTTTTCTACCTTGTCAGCCGGAAGAAGCTCACTGTATACCTCATCAATTCCAAGTGAGACAGCAACCTGATTTGCCACTTTCTTTGCATCCCCAGTCAGCATGACGGTCTTATCTACTCCGGCTTTCTTTAACTCCGCAATTGCCGCCTTAGAATGCGGTTTTATAATATCGGAGATTACGATATGTCCCGCATATTTCCCATTGATTGCCATGTGAATAATCGTACCTGTCTGATGACAATCCTGATAAGGAATGTTTAAGTGCTTCATCAATTTGTCATTACCGGCAGCAACCTCCATACCGTCTACTTTTGCAGTCACGCCATTTCCGCTGATTTCCCGTATATCCGCCACACGGGTTCTGTCAATCTCTTTTCCATATGCCCGCTGTAAGCTCTTGCTGATCGGGTGGGAAGAAGCGCTCTCTGCAAGAGCCGCATATTCCAACAGTTTCTCATTGTCTATGGTGGAGTGGTGAATACCATTAACTTCAAAGACACCCTTTGTCATCGTTCCGGTTTTGTCAAAAACAACATACTTGGTCTGTGAAAGGATTTCCAGATAGTTGGAACCCTTTACCAGCACGCCCTCTTTGCTTGCGCCTCCTATTCCTGCAAAGAAACTCAAAGGAATACTGATCACAAGCGCACAGGGGCAGCTGATAACAAGGAATGTCAATGCCCGGTAAATCCAAACACCGGGGTCCGCAGGCAGTCCCATAAAAAGCATTCTGACAACTGGAGGAAGCAATGCCAACGCCAATGCTGAGTAGCAGACAGCCGGAGTATATACTTTCGCAAACTTCGAGATAAAATCTTCTGATTTTGATTTGCGGGAGCTTGCATTTTCCACCAAATCCAAAATCTTAGAAACCGTAGATTCTCCAAATTCCTTTGTTATCTGTATTTTCAATACCCCTGTCATACTGATACATCCACTGATTACCTCATCACCAACTTTTGCCTCTCTGGGCAGACTTTCCCCGGTCAATGCGCTGGTATTGAGGCTGGAAACTCCCTCAACTACATTGCCGTCAATCGGCACTTTCTCGCCCGGCTGTACAATGATCACGCTGCCAATCCCTACCTCATCCGGATCAACCTGCTCTAATTTCCCATTTCTCTCAACATTTGCATAATCAGGACGAATATCCATCAAGTTACTGATATTGCGGCGGCTCTTGCCCACAGCATAGCCCTGAAACCATTCTCCGATCTGGTAAAACAGCATAACGGCAATCGCTTCCAGATAATCACCGTTCTCATAAATAGCAAGCGCCATCGCCCCAATCGTAGCCACTGCCATCAGAAAACTTTCATCAAATACCTGACGGTTTCTGATGCCTTTTGCCGCTTTCCTCAAAATGTCATATCCGATGATAAAATAATTTATCAGATAGCACGCAAAACGAATCCACCTTCCTGCGGACGGAAATAAATAACTGTCAACCATATCAAACATCTCTGCTGAAACAAACTGGAGTGCCAGTAAGATTCCGGCGCTAATCAAAATACGGATCATCATAACCCTTTGTTTTTTTGTCATACCATCCTTGCGGCTGCCGACAAAAACAAGAAGTACAGCAGCCATTATAATAACAACTGTCAGCAATATGCTGATTACTAATTCCTGCATGGTAAAAACTCCTTTCAAAATATGCTTAACTGTTTAATCGTTTCTGATAAAAAGACACCCCAAAACTGCAGCCAGGCATTTTCAGGGTGTCACCTTTTCATGGGCAGCTTTGGCTTACAGGAAAATCTCGCAGTCCGGCTCCACTTTCTTGCAGGCATCCAGCACGTTCTTCATAACGTCTTTCGGCTCCTGCCCTTCGTCAAATTCCACGATCATCTTCTGTGTCATGAAATTGACCGTTGCGCTCTGTACTCCTGCTGTTTTACGGGCTGCATCCTCCATCAGATTTGCACAGTTGGCACAGTCTACCTCAATCTTGTAAGTCTTTTTCATTGTAAAGTCCTCCTATTTTAAATTCAGTAATTAATTACTTGTTTAATCATTATAGCCGTAGTATAATACAGAGAATGGCACACGTCAATATCCCTAAAGCATTCCTTCCTAAACGGGCGAAAAGTATTTCCGTTTGGGCGAAATGCAAACGAAAGGAAAGTAATATGGACAATATGAAATTACCACACCAACATGGAGAAGGACCGCAGACCGCACTAATCCAGAAACAACTAGACCATGTAGACCATTTCCAAACCGTAGCTGAAGTTTTCAAACAGCTTGGCGATACCACCAGAATCCGAATTTTCTGGCTCCTATGCCACCAGGAGGAATGTGTCCTCAATATTTCAGACATGCTCCATATGTCAAGCCCGGCAGTTTCACATCATCTCAGACCATTGAAAAACAGCGGTCTGATTATTTGCCGACGTGAAGGAAAAGAAGTATATTATCGAGCCGCAGATACAGAACAAGGACGTCTGCTGCATCAAATGATTGAGCAGGTTATGGAGATCACCTGCCCTGAATTGTGAGGACTGTCTTATGAATAGTGAGTTAGTAAAAATACAAAAAGAAATGGAAAGATTGCATCAAAAGGTGGCAAATGCTGTCATTCCGCTTTATCCCGGTATAGAGTTATGTTATCTTACTTTTTCAACCGATTCTTTTTCTGTACAGCATAAGGCTCTATCACACATCATTCAGATTAACTACTGCAAAGCCGGACAGATGATTTGGGAGATGAAAAACGGAAACCGAATTTATTTGAATCCGGGAGATTTCTCCCTGCATACCATGAAAGCCTGTACGGATTCCGTACTTACCTTTCCAAACGGTACGTATCAGGGACTTGGCATCTATATTGATCTGCAAGAAGCCTCTGACACTCCTCCCGAATTGTTAAAAAACTTTGGTATTTTTGAAACTATATTACCCGAAAAATTCTGCAAAGATGACCATCCTGCCTTTCTTGCCGGAAATGAACAGACAGAAAGTATTTTTTCTGCATTTTATAACCAGCCCGAAACATTTATGTTTCCATACCAAAAGATCAAGATTTTGGAATTGTTGCTTTACCTTGCCAAAATGGAGTTTACTCCCCAAAGCAAACTAGCTGAATATCAATTTGAGCTAACTGAAACGATTCGGAAAATCCATGACCAGCTTTTGCAGCACATGGAGCAGAGAATTACCATAGAGGAACTTTCAAGACAATTTCTCATCAATCCAACAACTTTGAAAAATGCTTTTAAGTCAGTCTATGGAACTTCCATTGCGGCACATATCAAGGAACACCGAATGCGACAGGCTGCCCGTATGTTAATAGAATCTAATATGAATATAGCAGAGATTGCACAAGCTGTCGGCTATGATAGCCAAAGTAAGTTTGCAACTGCATTTAAAGCATATTTTAAAGTTCTTCCTAGAGAATATCGAAAAAAATAATTTAAAGCTATATACTCCAAATCAACTGTAATAATAGCATGGCATTTTTACTATCCTGCTTTAGCCAAAAACACCCTTCTATTACCTCAAGGATGAAGGCGTCTTACGAAGTTGCAAAAGATTTATGATAAAACACTAATTTACCATAAAGCTCATTCTATAAGAATAGATGTAAAACACTCTGCGGCAAAGATAGTATTTTACCAAGCAGAATATCTAATATGTGTTCCATGCAGATTGCCTAAGCAATTGGAACACCGACACACCCTCCGGGAGTGTCGAAAGACAAGTATAGCAAGAATAGCAAGCACTGCCCATGCCCAAACATATGGGCGAAATTCCCCCTACTTCCCTACCGTCCGTATGATGAAATTGATAAAGGTTACGTCCATAACCATATCATTTTCTGTGCCGCCGACAACATGGAACACAATAAATACCATGACTGTAAGCAAAGCTATCACCGCATCCGGAAATTAAGTGACGAGCTTTGCAGCGAGCATAATCTTTCCGTCATTATCCCCGGTGGGGAACGTGGGAAAAAATACAACGAATGGCAGGCGGACAAGAACAGAGCCGCATGGAAAACACAGATAAGGAAAGACATTAACGCCGCCATAAAATCTTCCTCCACCTATGAAGAATTTCTGCTCCTGATGCGGGCAAAAGGCTATGAGATAA
>BLMD01000026.1 GCA_011959925.1 Lachnospiraceae bacterium | reverse complement strand
TACATAAAAGAAGGCGAATTTAGATATAGATATAAAATGCCTCCAGGCTATATGGATGAAGATAAAGACAAAGCATCAAAAGGAGAAATAGATTCTTTTGAAACAAGAATAAGAAAGTATGGAGATTTGTTTGTTTGGAAAGAAATTCTTAGCATTGGAAGTAGGGAGAACGGAAAAAAAGTATTATTTATTACAAATGATGTCAAAGAAGATTGGTGGGTATTAAAAGGAGAGCAGAAAGATGTTGTTTGCATGAGAGATGAACTTCGTCAAGAATATCTTGGAACAGTGGGAAATGATAATATTGAGTTTATGAACTTATCAAAATTTTATGAACTGTTTTCAGATTATTATAAAATGTGCGATATAAAAACAACCCTTGAGCTAGAGTATAGGGTTTATGTTCATGGATTGGTATATGGAAAGTATATGAGTGAAATAGAGGAAAAAATGTATGAGAGAGCAGAAAAAATTGAATGGGAGGACATAAATCCTGATTTTCACAATATAAATGTTCCAGATATTAATATTTATGGATTTGATATTGGTGAAATTACACTTCATTATGATGATGATGGAGAAACTGCTTTTTATGATGTAGTATTATCAACAGACCCATTTTTTGTAGAGATTAATAGAAAAGATGGAGAATTATTTTTGCTTTTGGGAGATGTAGAAATAATGGGTAATTTGATGATTCAAATACAGAGAGATTTAAGGAATCTTGATGAGGATGGATTATCAATTAAAGACTTTTCCTATGATGTCCTTTTGATTAGAGACGCACAAGAGGTTTTACTGGAAAGGGAACAAGATGCAAAGGCTGAAATGGATGATGCTCTGGAAGAATATTATAGGCATTAATGAGAGGAAAATATTATGTTAAATGTGACTTGTAGAGACTTGGACGAAAATATCAAGGATATTTTAGAAGGCATAGTACATGAATTTAATGAAACATATCCATATGCACAAGGAGAAGCATATTTAGGTTATCCTATATATTTTAATAAAGTAACAAATGAAAAAACATCTGTAGATATGGCTTTGATAACCAAAATAGGTGTATTTATTTTTAATGTACTGACGATTAAAGTCCCAAATTATAATGATATACAGGATGATATTTATATCAGAGTGAAAGAAAAATTTCAGCGTCTGCCAAACTTGCGGAGTGGAAAAGCATTGAAGTTTGATTTTTATTCGATAACTTATTCTACTCAGCAAGTATCTCCAATAGAAGACTGCCCTATTGTTTTTTCTGTAGATGAAGCTATGGAATTTATTAAAGAGAATAAGGAACAGGAGCAATTTTCTGATTTTGACTATAATGCAATTCTTTCCGCCATTCAGGAGGCATATGGCTTAAATACCCGCATGGAACGGCCAGGGGCAGTGCCTGGAACAAAGGCATACATGATTAATGAAGCTAATGCATTGATTGAAAAATATGACCATGCTCAAATGGATGCCATATTAGGTGATACGACAGGAATACAGAGAATCAGAGGTATGGCTGGATCTGGAAAGACTGTTGTCCTTGCAAGAAAAGCTGTTGAAATATTTATGGCTCATAGGGATTGGACGATAGTAATTACTTATTCAACTAGGGCATTAAAAGAGCAACTTGTAAGATATATCAAAAAATTTTATGCCGATAAAAACGATGGCGAATTATATGATTCTGATAAAATTAGGATTATGCAGGCATGGGGTTCGGCATCTGCGGTAGGCGTTTATTATGATGTGTGTAGACATCATGGAATAGAACCATTAAATTTCACACAAGCAAAAACAAAGTATGGTAAGAACAGAGCATTTTCAAAAGCCTGTGAGGAAATATTAAAGCAAGTATCTGAAATGGATAAGATGTATGACTGTATTTTAATTGATGAAGCTCAGGATTTTGATAAGAGTTTTTTATCGCTATGCTTAAAGGTATTGGGTGATGAAAAGCGTTTGGTATATGCATATGATGAATTACAGCAGTTGAATGAAGAAACAATGCCAACTCCTAAAGAGATATTTGGAGAAGAAATTCAAAATGATACACCATTGACAGTTTGTTATAGAAATCAAAGTCCTGTAATTGTTACGGCACATGCTATAGGGATGGGAATGTACAGAGAAGATGATTATTTACCCTTGCAGATGCCAAGTTCGCCTAATGTATGGGAGGCTATAGGCTATCGGAGCGATGGTGAGATAAAGGATGGCGCAGAAGTGACTTTATATAGGACACCAGAGACAAGTCCAGAACTTTTAAAAGTTGATAAAAATCAAGTTATTGATTTCATTTCATATAATAATTTTACTGAATTAAAGGAAGCCCTAATTCAATTTTTAAAAGATGACATAAAAAAAGAAAAGCTTTTGCCTTCTGATATTATGGTTATTGATATGGATGGTATTGGTAGCCTGACAAATAGAGCAAATATTATGTCAATGATAGATTTGGATGATGATTATAAAGGGGATTTGTCTATTCATATGGCAGGCTCTCTTAGTCCAGAAGACTTTTTTAGGGACAATTCTATAGTTTACACAAGTATTTTCAGAGCCAAAGGTAATGAGACTTTTATGGTTTATATTATCAATGCACAAAGATGTATTAATTCCCTTGTACCAAGAAGTGATAGAAATGCTCTTTTTACTGCCATTACAAGAAGTAAAGGATGGGTGAGAGTGATGGGATATGGGGAAGAAATGCAGAGCTTATGTAAAGAATTTGAGCAGGTAAAGAGAAATGGATTCAAATTGCATTTTGACCGTTATCCTAGTGAAATAGAACGTGAACAAATGGTTCTGAATAATAGTGATTTGGATGAGCAGACTTTAAAGAGTATTCAGGATACAAGAAGTAAAATAGCAAAAGTAAAGGCTACTGGAAAGTCTATGAGTAATGTTCAGCTTATGATGGAGATTATGGGTGTTTCCACAAAAGAGGAATTGATGAAAATGCTTTTAGAA
Source organism: Lachnospiraceae bacterium (assembly GCA_011959925.1). GTDB lineage: Bacteria > Bacillota > Clostridia > Lachnospirales > Lachnospiraceae > Roseburia_B. The sequence continues at coordinate 6,157 of BLMD01000026.1, read as the reverse complement.
GATGAGTAGCTGTTTAACAGCTTTATAATTTTGCAGATTATGAGGCTATAACTTTTTGGGAGGTGCTTATGACAGATGTTATATTTGATGGATTTTTCGAGTATATCTCAAGCGTGCTTTTAGATGCTCAAACTGATATCAAAATAGCCGTGGCGTGGCTTAACTTCAATATGTATAGAAATATATTTGAGACATTACTTCAAAGGGGAGTGCATCTGGAAATCATCATTAATGATGATTTGATAAATGCCAAAAATGACAGTTGCATACACGATTTAAGACAGAGAGGAGCATTTATTTATAAAATAAAAATGCCCACATTAAGGAAATATATGCACGAAAAGTTTTGTATTATAGATGAAGAAAAGGTATTAAATGGTTCGTATAATTGGAGTCTAAATGCAAATAAAAATTTTGAAAATTTAATGATTACAGAAAAACGTTTAGTAGTTGAAAAATTTATTTATGAATTTGAGACCATAAAATCATTGGGAGCTGCGTACATAAAGGAATTACAAAAGACTTCTAATTTTTATATTATGGTTTTAGAGCAAGATGGTGATTATACAGCGATTGGAACTATATATAACATTGAGAATGGGGAATTGGGGAAAGTAGTTGACAGGATATCATTTGATATTTGTGTCCTTGCTAATTTGGAAGGAATCTCTTATAAATATGATGATGTTATAGATTTTGCTTATGATGACCCTTCTGAACTGGAAGAAATAAATAAAAGGATAGACTTTGAAGTACAACAATATCTTTCCGCAATTAGAAATACAAAAACTTTGTTCCATATTCATGCAATAGGGAGATTGGGGCATGAAATTTATCACAGACACGAGGATATGAGGTTTATACAAGTAATTTGGAAAGAAAGATTTTGTGCTTCGGCTATTAAAGACATATATTATTTTTGACAAACAGATTGAAAGCAGAGAGATGATGGGTAAATTAGATATAATTGAAATGCACAGAAACTGTTTGGATTTTCTTTTGAAACACAGCTGTTGAAAATGGAGCGTTCACAGCTTTTGCAGGAGGTCAATGTGGTGGCGGAACTGATACAGCAGTGTATCAGTGAAAATGCCAGGGTTGCCCTTGACCAGACGGAATATCAGAAGCGGTATGATGGCCTGGCAGGCCGGCTGGACGATGTACAGGAACGGCTTGATGCAGCCGGTCAGGCAATTTTGAAAAAGCAGGCACACAGAGAAAAAATAGAGATGTTCCTTTACGGGCTCCAAAAGCAGGAAGAACTGGTCACTGGATTGGAGGAGGATTTGTGGTATAGCTTGATTGAATATGCGACGGTTTTCAGCAAGGAAGATATCCGATTTACCTTTAAAGATGGAACGGAAATCAAAGTGTAACTCCTCCTGTGGCAAATACGCCGACAGGGGGAGTTCTTAATGATAAAGCTAATTACAGAGCAATCTATATGTGTCTAGTGTACTGACACGCTGAGAATTGAATTAATTGATTTATATGATATAATTTCCATAGATGATAAAATATGTCTATGGAGGATATTGCTATGGCACGTCCTAAGAAGAATATAGCTGGTAATGGATAATCTGAACATACACAGCCCTGCGTCCCTGTATAAGACATTTCCACCAGAAGAAGCACGGCGTATCATAAAACGTTTTGAGATACATTATACGCCGAAGCATGGGAGCTGGCTTGATATAGCAGAAATCGAATTAAATGTAATGACACGGCAGTGTCTTTCTAGACGGATAGATTCCCTTGAATATCTTCGAAAGGAACTGTCTGCATGGGAGAATGAACGTAATAGCAGCAAGGCCAATGTGAACTGGCAGTTTAAAACAAAAGATGCCCGTATAAAACTTGCTTCCTTGTATCCTGATTTGTAGTTAGGGCACAAGGAATTAGTTCGAATATCAGTGTGTCAGTACACTAGTATAAGGGTTAAATTTCAAAAAGCTTTTTCATACATACAAATTTTTATTGATATATAATTGATTTTATAGTCGTCAAATATATAATCAATTTGTTTTAAATGTGCAACCTTTATGCTTAATATGCGGTCCTTCCACTAAACCGTTCATATTAGTTATGAAATGTGAGCAAGGAAAATACGAAGCTAGATATACTTCTAACTCTACATCATTCTCACCATTTTCATGAGAAATACAGTCTTTATCAAAAAGTGTTTCATCACTTTTAAGATCAGCGACAAGGTCTTTAACATCGGTATCAATATGGTTGCCAGTTCCTATTGGTAATATCAAATATGGCTCGTCAATAGATTTACATTTTAGTAATGTGGTGTCTGAAATATATCTTAGATAGGAATTTTCATCTACATTCGTTATATAGTTGTAATTGTTTTCTGGTTCCATAATATCACGATGTGTAATTCCAAAGACATCTGTGTATGTAATATAAAAATATATTTTTAATGCATATTCTTGTATGTACATGGCATTTTCACGTAAGGAAGAATCTATGGTTGCCAAATAAGAGCCCACTATATCAGCATTTGATTCAATAATGTTAACAGAAACATCATTTATGTCATCATAGGAATAAGAATCGGTAAAAAAATCTGTAAATTCTATTGTAATGTTTGCCATGCGATAAGGAATATCACCTAATTCTGATACAATAGAGAAATTTAAACTACCCTTTGGGCTTATTGTTACACTTGAGGCGTTTTCTCCTTTATTTGTGATAAGATACTCTAAAGACCAACTCTCATCATCTGAGTACTCAATAAATCCCAATTCGTCTTTTATACTTAGAGAAAATACTGGCATTGATTTGGCATAGTAATAGTAAAGTATAATAGTAATCACTGTTAATACAGCAAACATGATTCCAAAATACAGTAGAGTTTTTTGGAAATTCCAGTGTTTCCTTGATTGGAGAAGTTTCTTTTTGGTATTTTTATCTTTTGTAGTCAATGCGGTTATCATTTGTTCAAATAGCCTGTGATTTTCTGGAATACTGTCAAAAGTTTTGAGATATTCTATTGTTTTCGATATTTGTTTTGGCCATTCAAAGTTTTCAAGTTTTATTAATACAATGTTTTTTTGAAGTTTTAAGGCATATTCTATTTCTTCTTTAAATAAATCATCTTTCTTGCTAAAATCTAGTGCATTTGGAGATAAGATAAGCAGAAAATCAGTTGCTTGTTTTATGTGCGAAAATATTTGCTCTCTGTATTTTCCTGAATTTAAATTTGCTACATCTATAAAAACCCGATATCCTTCCTTTTCCAATCTATCATGTAAGCGTCCGGCGAACTCTTTTCCGCCATTAGATCTATAACTTATAAATATATCAGATTTTTTTGAAAAAATATATTTCTTATCTTTTTTGTGTGTCATCTTCATATTTCTTCACCCTATATAATAACTCAAAAATTTTCAAGAGAATAAAATTATATTTTAGTGCCTCTAAATCACGAAATATTCATATATTAACCTAATTATTTTCTGATAATACGCAATCATCATGCTCTACATGCAACATTATTGTGTCGTCGCTATCATATTTAAACATGCTAAATATATAATATGTATCTCCACTTAGTGTCCCATCATTATTTATGGTGAAATTGCAGTCTTTATCAAAAAATAACTTCTTATTATTGTCTATTATTTGACCAATCTGCTCTGCATTAGGGCCAATCTGACCATCATTCATTACCTCTGAAATAATATATGGTTCCAGAACTGATTTGCGTTTATAAAGGGTAGTATCAATGATTGTTCTAGGAAGTAGATATATCTCAGTTTCTTCATCTTGTGCGGTGCATGAAAAATCGTAATCGAAATCAGGTTCTAAGATATTATTGTGTTCCAGTCCTAACATATCTCTATAAGTAACTAAAAAATGTATCTTTACTGTATACATTATTAAATTAAGATTTCGATTTCGCAAGGAAGCTACTATCTCCGCTAAATATTCTGCTATTAAATGTGATTTAGTTTCTGATATACTGACTGAGTTAAAAGTTTTTCCGTCAATATGATAAATCTGATTATCAAAATAATTCTTAATGCCTATGGTAACGGAACCCATACGCCCACTGTTACCTTCTGTTTCAGAATCAACTATAATTTCTATCGTAGCAGTGGGTTCAATATTGATGTTTCTAATTCTCCACCCAGTATTCGTAATAACATAGCACTTATCCCAGTGTTTGTATCTGTTGTCTAAGGTATCCTGTAATTGCTTGTTGTCTGTTACGTCAAGAAAAAAAACAGGCGTTGATTTAACATAGCAAAAGGATAATGCAATCAATATAGCAAACAAAGCACATATAAAAACGATACAATAAACTTTTCGATTTAAGTGCTTTTTCGATTTTAAAAACTTTTTTTTGGATTTTCGGTTCTTTTTTGTAAGTTTTATTATTGCTTGATCATCAAAACGCCGATTCACAAGAATGCTTTGAAACTCTAAGATATCTCTTATTGTTTCTGGAAAATTTGTTGATTGTGGCCATTTAAAATTTTCAAGTTCGATTGGTATTATGTTAGCCTTTGACTTAATGGCTCGTTCTATTTTTTCTTGGAATGCGGTATCGTCATTATATTTTCCGAAATCTAACGCATGGGGTGGAAGAATTAATAAAAAATCTTTTGATTTGTCTAAACATGAAAAAATATATTTATTTTCTGTCTTACTTGGATTTTCTAAATCTAGACAAACCCAATAGCCTTTGCTTTTTAATTTATCAAACAGATATTTTGCGTATATTTTTCCTTCGTCAAACCTATAAGTGATAAATATATCACATTTTGGTGGAAACACTTTTTGTTTCTCATATGTATTTCTTTTCATAATAAATTCACTTTACTAATTTTCAACTGTATAATTTAAAATTACCATATTCCCATATAATAGATTTTATTTGTTCAACTGGCTATATTTTAATACTTTTGATTTAAATATATTTTATACTTCCTTACGAACTGGCTTTAATATCGTCTAAAAATTACCATTAGATTCGATTATCTATATAAAAAATGGTAATAAGAATCCTTTTTGATGTTTGGGTAATTCTGTTAATTTCATTTTGCTTTGACAAGCCAATATAAAGACCTTCGGCAAATTATGAAATATACAGTTACCCAAAGTTCAGAAAGAACCGTAATAAGTGTTATACATATTTTTAATTTACTAACTCTTTTAATACATTTTCAATTGCATCCAATGAAAATCCTGTTATCCATTTTGCCCCGATATTATAGCACTCATCTGGTGCAAAATATGATGAGTCTAATTTAACTACTACCAGACCATTATTCTTTTCATGGTTTTTGGAAATTTCATAAGATTGCCAGTTATTATAGCCAATTTCTCCGCCATCTGGATGAGTATCAGTTGAGTGTTCTCCGATGATTACGACCATGTAATTAGCTTGCCCTATTTTTGTGCTGAGAACTTGTTTGATTTTGGATACAGATTCAGATTGAATCTCACTTGGAGTACAGTCGTTAATCCCAAAATCTATGTTGGGATTATTATTCCGTGCTGCCAAAAGATAGTAATAATGTTTATTATGTTCATAATCAAACGATACGCACATCTTTTCTTTGCTATAATTTTAGACTTCTTTTAATATTTTACGTAATTTGTCGGCAATAAATTTGATTCCTGGAATGTGCATTTTGCACCAGTTCGTTATTTTAGAATGAATTTCAAAAAAGTAGAACCATAAAATAATAAATAAGGTGGTATATAGCGCAGTATCACATACAAGTCTGAAATTTACTTTTGGTGTTTGAATCCATTCTTTATAGATATGTACTGAGTTTATCACTAAAAAAAGAATGGGACAAAACATTTTATAAAACAAATCAATAAAGTTAGTTATCATAGGGTAATTTTCTGTATAATTGTCACCTTCTCGACTAATTACTTTTCTTATTTCCTGTGAAAGCTCTTTTTCAAGTTTTCTTTGATACCGATATGATCGTTCAACGTATAGTACTGATTGAATGTACTGAATCGCTGCATATATGACCAAAATCCATAATAAAGTTTGTAAAACACCCAATCCAAAGCTTATGTTTGTTTCCCATTGGTTATTGATACCATCTAAAAATATGGCCAATGCTTCTTCGGGTTTTATTAATAAAAAAAATGAAAAAGCCTCTAAAATGCATACACA
>BLMD01000025.1 GCA_011959925.1 Lachnospiraceae bacterium | reverse complement strand
GAGTGTTTGGGGGAAGAGCCGTTTACAGCGCATATGAAAAGCATAAGAGACTGGTGAAGCTTAAGTCCGTGCACAGAAGTATCCTGCCGGATGCGTTTGAGGAGGAGATGGCCGGGATCTGGGAGCGGGATTACCAGCAGATCATAGCAGGGCTGTGCCGGGAACTTCAGTCGGGGGAGGATGAGGCGGTTAAGTCCCGCCGGGAGATGACCGATTATTTTACGGTGTGGGTGCATCAGATCAAGACGCCGATCGCATCCATGCGGCTGCACCTTGAGGCGGAGGATACCAGACTTGCAAGAAGGCTTAAGTCAGAGCTTCGACGCATTGAACAGTATGTGGAGATGGTCCTGACCTATTTCCGGATGGGCTCGGATTCCTCTGATTATGTATTCTGCGAGGTTTCACTGGACAAGGTTCTCAGAGAGAGCATACGGAAGCTGCGGGGAGATTTTATCATGAAGGGGCTGGAGCTTGATTATACGCCGCTAGAGAAGACCGTGGTATCTGATGAGAAGTGGCTGTCCTTTGTAGTGGAACAGATTTTGTCGAATGCGTTGAAGTATACCGGCGCCGGGCGGGTGGCGATATGGTCGGAAGCTTCCGGAACCCTCTGTATCAGCGATACGGGGATCGGCATTGCGCCGGAGGATATCCCGAGGATATTTGAGAAGGGCTATACAGGAGGCAACGGACGGACTGATAAGCGGGCAAGCGGTCTGGGACTGTATCTGTGCAGGCAGATCTGCGGCCGTCTCGGAGCGGAGCTTTCGATAGAGTCTGAGCCTGAGAAGGGGACCACGGTCAGGCTTCGGTTTGATGAGGAGCTTTAATCTAAAATCTTTCAAAAATGTTAGAAGTCGGGAGAAAGTGTCAGGAGAATCGAGGGAATTCATTCCCCTCTTCGTGTTATGATGTCACAGACGAGAGAGAAAGGAGACATTATAATATGAGTATGTTGGAAGTAACCGGATTGAAGAAGGTGTATACTACGAGATTTGGGGCAAATCAGGTCACAGCCCTTAAGAATGTGAACTTTTCGGTAGAACAGGGGGAGTATGTGGCGGTCATGGGAGAATCCGGCTCAGGAAAGACCACGCTTCTTAATATCCTTGCGGCGTTGGATAAGCCTACGGGTGGTTCTGTGTGCCTGAAAGGAATGGATATCACGAAGATTTCAGAGAACATGATTGCGAAGTTTAGAAGGAAGAATCTTGGGTTCGTATTCCAGGATTTTAATCTTCTGGATACCCTTACGCTGGAGGACAATATCTATCTGCCCCTGGTGCTTGTCGATACGCCTTATGAGAAGATGAACAGGAAGCTTATGCCGATCGCAGGATTTCTTGGAATTACAGAATTACTGAAAAAATATCCCTGGGAGGTGTCCGGCGGCCAGAAGCAGAGAGCGGCCGTGGCAAGGGCGCTGATCACAGAACCACAGCTGATACTGGCCGATGAACCGACCGGGGCGCTGGATTCACGTTCGGCAGATGAACTGCTTTCACTGTTTGCATCCATCAATGCGTCCGGGCAGACGATCGTGATGGTCACGCACTCGACGGCCGCGGCGAGCAGGGCCGGCCGGATACTTTTTATCAAGGACGGAGAGGTGTTCCACCAGATCTATCGCGGAGATGACAGTGATGAGAAGCTGTATGAGAAGATTACCAGTACGTTGACGGTACTCATGTCGGGAGGTGAAAGCAGATGAACAGGAGACTTTATTTAAGACTGGCATGGACGGGGATCCGAAAGAATAAGCAGTTATATGATCCTTACCTGTTTGCAGGGAGCGTGATGGCCGCGGTCTTTTATATCTTTCACTTCCTGTCATTGTCGGAGGTGGTAAAGAGCCTGCCGGGCAGGGAGGTACTGCCGGTCATGTTCTCGGCCGGCGCGGCGGCGGCGGGGCTGTTCTCGGTCCCATTTCTTTTCTATACCAATTCTTCACTGATCAGGAGGCGTAAGAAGGAACTGGGGCTGTATAACATTCTGGGGATGAATAAGAGAAATATATTCTCCATCTTACTGCGTGAAACGCTGATATCCTACGCGATCGCCGTCCTGACTGGAATCGTTGTCGGAGTTCTGTTCTCTAAGCTTGCGGAGCTTATACTGGTCAATATCATGGACAGACAGGTAAATTATCGGATCTATGTGGAGTGGAGGTCTGTCCTGACGGCTCTTTTGGTATTTGGAGCGATCTATCTGCTGATACTTTTGAACAGCCTGCGGCAGATCCGCAATCAAAATCCCATCGAGCTTCTGCACAGCGATTCTGCGGGAGAGCGGCCGCCAAAGAGCCGTTGGTTTCCCGCAATCTTAAGCCTGGCGCTTATCCTGGCGGCCTATGGGCTCAGTGCCAGTCTTAAGGCGGTAGAGGAATTTGAGCTGTCTAATCTTGCACTTATCGGGATTCTTCTTATCGGCGGGACCTTTCTGTTCTTCATCTGTGCGTCGGTGTATCTGTGCAGGCTCTTACAGGGCAATAAGCGTTACTATTATAAGACCGCTCATTTTGTTACGGTTTCTACCATGTCATACCGGATGAAACGCAACGGAGCAAGCCTGGCGGCAATCTGTATCCTGGTGACGCTGGTGCTTGTGGCATGTTCATTTTCCGTCACGTTCTATGCCGGCTCGATGGATGCCATCGAGAAAATGTATCCTTATGACATGGGCGTCCGGATGGAAATCCCGGCAGGATACATGGAAGAGGAAATGGCGTCGGGCGCCTGCACGGACAGGTATCGGTCGGAAATGGAGAAGATCCTTGAGAATGCAGACGTGCAGGACAAAGACAGTATAGAGACGTATTCCTTACATTCTGCCGATATGCTGGCCATGCTTGTGGACGGACGGCTGGATCTTGGAAGAGATATGCGAGACGCCTGGTTTACACCCGGGATCAGCAGCTTCCCGGGGTGGGAGGAAGGGAATGAGAAGATCGTCTGGCTTCACGTACTGCCGCTGGATACGTACAATCTGCTGTGCCGGACATCAGAAACCCTTAAGGCTGATGAGGCATTTGTCATAGCCGACAGCTTTGATTACCAGGCAGAAGATGTTATCCTGCCGGATGGAGGGAAGCTTAAGATAGATAAGACGGCAGGCAAGGTCCCGAAGATACGGGATGTCCGGCTTAAGGGAGAGGCCCTGACCGCACACGGCTGTGAGAATGTATTCCTTGTGGTCAGCAATCCTTACGAAGCTCTGGGAGGGGCAGCAGGCCGGGACCTCTATGCCCGGGCAAATTATATGGCGTATCATTGGGAATATTATGTGAATATGAAAGCTTCCGATGAGGAGCAGAAGGATATCTACAGGCAGATGGAGGAACTGGCCGCATCACAGCCGGAAGGGAGGACGCCGGATCTGGAATGCTTCCTTAAGCTGGAAAAGGGAGAGCGGTATTATGCTCTGGCAGGAGGACTTTTGTTTCTTGCTCTGATCATGGATTTTCTGTTCATCGTGGTGACAGCCTTGATCATGTATTATAAGCAGATTTCGGAGGGGTATGAGGACCAGAGACGGTTTGCTGTCATGCGCAAGATTGGGATGACCAAAAAGGAGATCAAACGCAGTATCTATTCCCAGATGGTCATGGTATTCTTCCTGCCGCTGCTGGTTGCGGGAGTACATCTCATCTTTACGTCCAATGTGGTATATTTGATACAGCAGATGGCGGTATTAGACGACAGACCGCTGATGATAAAGTGTATGATCGTAAGCAGTCTGGTCTTCGCTGTTATCTATGCGGGCGTGTATGCGCTGACATCCAGAACGTACTATAATATTGTGAACAGGGCGCAATAGAAAAGATTTGCATCTGGATGATACGGGCATTATAATAAAATATGAACGCGTAATGAAGTAGATAACAGAGAAGTAACGGAGTAAGATTATGGTGGAATCTAAGGTCTTGTTAATAGAGGACGATCCGGCAATCGTGGAGAATCTGTCGGCATTTTTAAAAGAAGAGGGATTTGAAGTGACATCAACAGACGGGCAGAGCAGAGCCCTTTCGCAGATAGAAGCAAAGAGGCCGGATCTTATCCTGCTGGATGTGACGCTTGCACAGGGAAATGGGTACAGCACATGTACGGCGATCAAAGCAAGATATGATATTCCGGTCATATTCCTGACGGCGCTGGGGGATGAGTTCTCGGTGGTTACCGGACTGGATATGGGGGCGGATGATTACATCAGCAAGCCGTTCCGGCCAAGAGAGCTGGTCTCGCGTATGCGTTCCGTGCTGAGACGGGCAGGAAAGTCAGGCAGGGCGGTACATGTGGGAGAACTCAAGGTCGATATGGAGAAGGGCGTGGTCACACGGGCGGGGGAGGAGTTATTCCTGTCCGCACTCGAATACCGCCTGTTCCTCGTATTCCTGAATAACCGCGGGAAGATCCTTTCTCGGGGACAGCTGTTGGAGGAGATCTGGGATGTGGCAGGCGAATATGTCAATGATAACACCCTGACAGTTTACATCAAGCGTCTGCGGGATAAGATTGAACGCGATCCCCAGAGTCCTGAGATCATCAAGACGGTACGGGGACTTGGATACCGGATGGAAGCATAGCAGCTATAGGAAATATATTGGATGGAGGCATAGCTTTTTAGGAAATTTTAGAAAGAACGGAGGTATTACATCATGTGGAGATTTCGCAACAGGGAGTTTGTCGGACAGATCGTGCTGTCTGTGACGGGGACGATCCTTGCCGGCCTGGCCGCATGGATGATATCTGGAAGGAACGCTGCGTTTGCGGCGTTCCTTTGCAGTTTATTCTGGTGTGCTGTGCATCTGCGCCGGGAGAGCAGACGTTATCAGGGGATGCGTCTGCTTGCCGGACAGATTGATGAGCTTCTGCATGGCAGCGACATACCGGAATTTCAACATTTTCAGGAAGGAGATCTGGCTGTCCTACGGGATGAGATCTGTAAGATGACGATCCGGTTAAAGGAACAGGCGGCGCTTCTGCAAAAAGAGAAGACGTCCCTTGCCGACGCGCTTGCCGATATCTCACACCAGATACGCACGCCGCTTACCGCCCTGCACATCCTTCTGGAACGTCTGCGGAGCCCGGAGCTTGATATGGATGCGAGAAGGCATCTTCTCAGAGAGGCAGAGACGCTGCTTGCCAAGATCGAGTGGCTGGTTAAAGCCCTGCTTAAGATGTCCAAGTTAGAAGCCGGGAGTATTGCGCTTCAAAAAGAGACGGTTTCTGTGCAGAAGCTTCTAAGAGAGGCGGTATCGCCGTTTGAACTGGCAATGGACATCCACAGCAAGACCTGCACGATCAGAGGAGCAGACGAGAAATCCTTCGTCGGAGACTATGCATGGACGCTGGAAGCCGTGCAGAACGTGATAAAAAACGGGCTGGAATATACGCCGGACGGCGGTGTGCTCACGATCTGCTGTGAGGAAAATCCCCTTTACACGGAGCTTAAGATTACCGATTCGGGGCCGGGGATCCCGCAGGCGGATCTTCCGCATCTGTTTGAACGTTTTTACCGCGGAGAGAATGCGGGAAAGGACAGCTTCGGTATCGGGCTGGCTCTGGCTCAGATGATCCTTTCGCGGGAGAATGCGGTGATACAGGCGCAGAATGCGCCAAAAGGAGGCGGACAGTTCAGGATACGGTTTTATAAGACGCAGATATGAAGATCTGTTAAGTGACAGATTTGTTATAGAATAGTCACGGTTGGGTAATATGGATATCATATACTTGATATTACATTAAGATAACGCTTACGGCAATATCTTGAGAGTTTTCATTTTTAAGAAGGTGAATCGTATGGAAATATTAAGGATTGAGGATCTTTGTAAAGTTTACGGAGAAGGGGAGAATGCGGTTCATGCGCTGGATCATGTGTCTTTTTCGGCAAACCGGGGAGAATTTATCTCGATCGTCGGTTCTTCCGGTTCGGGAAAATCTACGCTTCTGCACCTGATCGGCGGTGTGGACAGTCCGTCTTCCGGGAAAGTGACGGTAGGCGGTGTGGATGTCTATGCGCAGAACGAGGAGGAATTAGCCATATTCCGCAGACGCCAGGTAGGACTGATCTACCAGTCTCTTATGCTTTTCATATGCGCTGTAAACGGCTCTTCCCCCAAACACTC
>BLMD01000024.1 GCA_011959925.1 Lachnospiraceae bacterium | reverse complement strand
TGTGAACCGCCGTGCCCGCTTCCCTGGATGAACGAGCTATTTGAGATCTCTGACCGGATTACCGTATTCAGGGACGGACAATATACGGTGACGGCTGAAACAAAGAATGTCACGCCGCAGCGGCTGATCAAGGCAATGGTGGGAAGGGAGATTAACGAAATCTATCCAGAGCATAAGAGCCATGCAGGGGAAACGCTTCTTTCCGTGAAGAATGCCGGCCGTGAGGGAGAATTTAAAGATATAAGCTTTGAACTGCACAGAGGGGAGAAGCTTGGGATCGCAGGTCTTATGGGCGCGGGGCGCACAGAGCTTGTGATGGCCTTGTTTGGTGCGAGGAAGCTGACAGGGGGAAGTGTGGAGATAAAAGGAGAAGCGGTGGATATCAGAACGCCCAGGGACGCGATCAGGCGGAAGATCGCACTGGTGACAGAAGACCGTAAGCTGTATGGCTTGAATCTTATTGGCTGTGTCGGGGATAATATCGTGTCGGTTGTGGAACGGAAATATTCGAAAGGAATCTTCCACAACAGAAGAAAGTGTAACGGTCTTGCAGAGGATATGGTGAAGCGGCTGAGTATTAAGGTGACAGGGATCCGGCAGATCACAGGAAGCCTTTCAGGCGGAAACCAGCAGAAGGTGGTTCTGGCCAAATGGCTTCTGAATGAACCAGATATCATAATATTTGACGAACCTACACGGGGAATCGACGTGGGAGCAAAGACAGAGATCTATAAGATCATAGAAGAACTGGCCTGTGAAGGTAAAGGGATCATTATCATTTCCTCTGAGATGCCGGAGTTGATCGGGTTAAGCCACAGGATGATCGTCCTCCACGAAGGGCGGATGACAGGCGGGCTTGATATAGATGAACTGACGCAGGAAAATATTATGACACTGGCGTCAGGCTGTGGGAAGGGGGATGCATAGTGACAAGGATTGATAAAAGAAGCCTTCAGGAATTCTTTAAAAGGACAGGAATATTATGGGTGATGGTCGTGTTGATCATAGTTATGTCTGTTATGAGCCCGACATTTTTTACGAGCAGGAATCTGCTCAATGTAGTGAAGCAGGCGTCTATTACGAGTATTATCGGTGTCGGCATGACTTTTGTGTTGATCACAGGAGGGATAGACCTTTCCGTGGGCTCTGTTATGGCGCTCTCCGGGACGCTGGCGGCATCAGTGGCGGCCGCGGATAAGAATCTGCCCGTCTTCGCCGCTATCTTAGCGGGAGCGGGGCTTGGAACTTTATGCGGTCTGATCAATGGGATCGGAGTATCCTATATTGGCTTCCCGCCATTTATCATGACGCTTGGCATGATGACGATTGCCAGAGGAATACCCCTGGTATATACGAACGGTACGCCGATCTTCGGACTGTCGGATTCGTTTAATGCGCTGGCCAATTCAAGGCTCCTGGGGATTCCCACACTTGTATATTACATGGTTGTGTTCAGCGCGGCCGGTTATATCATTCTCAGCCGGACGGTACTTGGAAGACAGATTTACGGCATCGGGGGAAATGAAGAGGCGGCCAGGCTGAGCGGGGTTGCGACAGCGAAGCTTAAAATGCTCGTGTATGTGTTCAGTGGTTTTCTCTCGGGTATCGCAGGGATTTTAATCTGTTCCCGTATCACGTCCGGGAATGGAACGGTGGCTCAAGGGTATGAGATGAATGCAATCTCGGCCGCGGTGATCGGCGGGGTAAGTATGACCGGAGGTTACGGGAGCGTGCTTGGAATGGTTGTCGGAGCCATGATTCTGACGATCATACAGAACAGCTTTGACATCATGGGGGTTAATTCATTTTATCAGGATATCATTAAAGGAATTATTATCTTACTTGCCGTATTCTTAGATCTTCGGGGCAAGAAGAAATAATAGATTACATTCAGGCGGAAGGAACAAGAATTAAAAGAACAAGAATTTTAAGGAGGAAGAGAAATGAAGAAAAAGGTTTTAAAAGCGTTGTTGTGTATCGCGATGGCGGCGGCTATGGTCATGGGATGTACATCCGAGAAGGCGCCGGAAGGTGAAAGTGGGAGTAAAGGTGAAGCGTCAGAGGATAATGGAAGCGGAAAGGTATTCATGACGGTCAGCAACCAGCAGAATGAATTTATGGTAGGAATGGGCGAGAGCTTTAAAGAGGTCGGGAAGGCGGCAGGCTATGACGTACAGCTTATGGATGCGGATCTTGACGCGGCCAAGCAGGTTTCGCAGATTGAGACGGCGATCGCAGAGGGAGCGGAGGCGATCCTCATCGAGCCGTGCAGTGTCGACGGACTTACCTCCGGGCTTGAGGCGGCGCATGAGGCAGGTATCCCGCTTTTTATCATCCATAATAATGTGTCGGCGGAGGATCTGATCACGTCCTTGATCCATGTAGATGTCCAGCAGGGCGGCGAGCTTAAGATGGAACAGGTTATGAAGGATATCGGAGGAAAAGGAGATATTGCCATCATGACGGGTACGCTCGGACAGGATACGACAAATCAGATCTGCGACGGATATGATAAGGTTCTTGACGCTTATCCGGATGTAAACGTAGTATTTGAGGGCGCCGGCAACTGGGGAGCGACAGATGCGGCTCCGCTTGCAGAGAACTGGCTGGCATCAGGCAAGAACATTGACGCTATTGTGTGCAATAACGACGGCATGGCTCTGGGTGTACTGCCGGTATTAAAGACCGCAGATAAGACGGGAGAAATCCTTGTGTATGGCCTTGACGCGACGAATGAAGGAGTGAAGGCTGTAAAAGAAGGAACTATGGCCGCGACTATTTTCGTGGACGCCCGTGCGGAGATTGAAAAGGCATTTGAGATGCTTGAGGACATAAAAGCGGGCAGGGAAGTCGATAAGGAATATAAGGTTCCATCTGTACTGGTTACAAAAGACAATGTAGATGAATACATGGATTAGGCGGCGTAATATGGAATTGGCAATTTCAGGGGAGACGCTCGGGAGTGTCTTCCCGTTAGAAAAAATACTGGAGATCATAAAGGCTTACGGCGTAAGGGCGATTGAGATCTGGCCGGAAAATATTCCGGTACAGGAGGGGAAATCTCTCATCCATAAAAGGTTGTATGCAAACAGAGACGCAGGAAGGGCGAAAGAGATCCTTGATGCGGCCGGAGTAAAGACGGCCTGTGTATGCTTCGGAGCAGGATTCGCAAAAGAGCTTGCCAGAGATAAAAAATTATTTTCGGCAGAGCTTCAAAGAGCTGTATGGACAGCCCATGAGCTGGGGGCGAAGGTGGTGAATCATTACTGCTGTCATGTGGCGATGGGAGAACATTATTCCATCGATGAGCTGAAGGAATACTACGCCGGGGCAATCGAAGAAGCCGAGAAATATCAGATTTATCTTGCCCTTGAGAATGAGGCTCATGATATAACAAAAAATCCGGTTCAGATGAGAGAGATTATAGAGGCTGTGGGTTCAGAGTATTTTAAGACAAACTATGATGCGGCAAACTATTATCAGGCCGGATATGAAGGCTTTCCGTATGCGTATGAGGTGTTGAAGGACATGATCGTACATGTACATATTAAAAACGGCTGTATCAACCATCCGGAGCATGGACATAAGGCGGAGTGTAAAGGCGGTGCGATGACGGGAGTTCTGGCGGGGAAGGATATATATTACCCGGTTGCGGCAGATGGAGCAGTAAATGTAGACGGACTGATAAGACGGCTGAAAAAGGATGGTTATGAGGGATTTTGCTCCTTAGAACCGCATACGACGCCGGAAATATGTCTGGAATATTATAAGGAAGAAACAGCGTATCTGTATCAGAGAGGATTTTAACGAATTGCCGGAATCCTGTATAGGCAGAAGCCTTGCAGGATTCCGGTGTAATACGTCATAATCCATAGCGCTGATACATCTGCTCGAGATATGCCCTGTCCTCGATTGCTTTTTTCAGATCGTCCATGAGATTGTCGTGGAGAAGAAGCTGGATCAACAGATTCAGACGATTCTCCTTCTTTTCCATCTTTTTTTTGATATTCTCCTCTCTTTCGATCAACAAAAGTTCCCGTTGCTGTATCTGAGATTCTTTCTGCTGTATCTGAGATTCCTTCTGCTGTATCTGAGATTCCTTCTTCTGCATCTCAAGTTCTCTTTTATTCCATTCATCAGCAAAGATTTCTTTTAAGACATCGCATACCATGTTACAGTCCTCCTCCATGATTTTTTTGTTGGCCTGCATGATTAACTCCATCGCTGACTGATATAGAACGGACTCTTTATGCTGTTGATATTCTCTCAATAACAGTTCTGTATTCCGGTTCATCGGCAGATTCCGGGTTAAACTGCTAAGCCACAGATTTTCTTTGGGCGGAAGTTTGTTTATCAGTAGAATCTGCATGGAGATCGGATCATTTTTAAGCCTGTAGATTCCTTTTTCTGTTTGTTCGACCTCTATATTTCTTTCTTCTTTCAGAATCTTCAGCATTTTTCGCGGATAATGGCTGCAAACGAAAGATATTGTAATATCTTCCATGGAAACTTCATGAACACTCTCCGTATTAGACTGATAGAGACACGCATAGCCGTAAGCCTTGTAAAAATCATTGATGCTTAGATAATCATCAGGACTCTTGTATTCTATTAAGTTATATTTCCGGAAAATCTTCCCAATATTCTTTTGTACAGGTGTGTCATCGGAATTCTTGATGATCAACGTATCAACCCGCAGAGCTTTTTTGTAGAGTTCATGTTCTGAATAGAATTCCAGATGCGCAGGTTCTCTTTGGAGTTCGATTTGAAGTGATGCATGAAAACCGTCATGCCACTGCAAGAGATCAACTGCCATTTACTACCCCCATTATATTCAATTTCCTGCCTGTATGCAAGGTATCGGAGTTATTTAAATGCATTTCATCATTACTTGATGATAAATCGTAAAACGGATAACCCTGACGAATGTCAGATTAGAAAATCAGATTGATTTTTCTGTAAAATACCTGTATTGGAAGATCCATAGAAATCTGCAAAATAAAATCCACTGTACGAAGTTTCTGTTCAGTACAGTGGATGATTAAAATTCTGTGTCCATTGGACGATACCTCTCTTTTCTATATTCTTTGGATTTGGAAATTTATGTCTTTGGTGGTCTGTCCTCCTTTTCTTTTGTTGGTATTATAATATCGCATAACAGGGGAAATGTCAATAGGAAATCAGAAAAAAATATATAAATTTATAAAATTACTGATATCTCTAAGCGGATACACATATAAGGCAGTAAGTAAAAAGTATGAAAGATATTTACTGGTAAATATTTACTGGTAAAACATTGACTTATAACCGGTAAAATGATATCATGAGGCATGAAAAATACGTAAGACCACAGGAGAACGGATTCCGTAATGGGGCATTGTCTGTGGGAGATTGGGAGGAAAGATGAAGAAGTATTTAGGGATTCTGGGACTTTTGACTGTGACAGTGATTTGGGGCGGAGGATTTGTGGCAAGCGATATGGCGCTGGAGACGCTTTCGCCGTTTCAGATCATGGTGATTCGTTTTTTGATCGCGGCGGTGTTGATGACGCTGCTTGGCGCGAAGCAGATCAGGACCATTTCCAGAGAAGAGATAAA
This sequence comes from Lachnospiraceae bacterium, assembly GCA_011959925.1. Lineage (GTDB taxonomy): Bacteria > Bacillota > Clostridia > Lachnospirales > Lachnospiraceae > Roseburia_B. The sequence continues at coordinate 5,154 of BLMD01000024.1, read as the reverse complement.
ATGCGGTTTCTGGCTGGGCGCGGCGCTTTTTGGAGGGTTTGCTCTCCAGATCATTGCACTTCAATATACCACGCCTTCCAAGAATGCGTTTCTAACGGCGACGAATGTAGTGTTTGTGCCTTTTATTGCGCTGGTGATCTACAGGAAGAAGATCGAGGTCCGCAGTCTGATCGGCGCCGGGATGGCGCTTGTGGGGGCGGGAGTGCTTTCACTACAGAATGATTTTTCTATTGGGCTGGGTGACGGGCTGACGCTTCTGTGTGCGGTATGCTTTGCGCTTCAGATATTTCTGACAGGAGAATACGTAGGAAGGATTCGTCCGTCGGTGCTTAACTTTCTTCAAATGACGACGGCGTGTGTGCTGTCGGCGGCCGGGCTTCTGATTTCAGGAGATTTTACATTTGCCCCGTCTGTCAGAAGCCTTCTGGCCGTACTTTATCTGGGCGTGGTGAGTACGACCATCACCTATCTTTTGCAGACCGTGTCGCAGAAATATGTGGATGAGACGAAGTCGGCGATCATTTTGTCCATGGAAGCGGTGTTTGGAACCTTTTTTTCCGTGGTGCTGCTCCATGAGAGTGTGACAGTCCGTATGCTTGCGGGATCTGCGCTGATACTGGCGGCAGTGCTTGTCTCTGAGATCTCATTTAAGAAGAAAGAGGCTTAACCCAGGTATTTGTCAGACCGGAGGGGCGATTCTTTGCAGGATCTTAACCAGCTCCGCCGGCGTTTCCTTTGCTCCGTTTGAAGACCAGGATATATAGAGATTATAGAGTGCGCCTGCAAAAGCTTGCAGGCCGTAATAGTGTTCGATCCCGTCTTCCGGCCTGTGCCAGGTTTCAAGCATATATCTGCTGATGGCAGTCAGGAGCAGGTGCCCAAGCCCGCTCTTAAACAGGCTGTCAAGAAATTCCTTATGCGCCTCAAAATAGGAAAAGCAATGAAACAGATTGGCAGGAGTATAAGCTTGCTGATCCAGTGAAAGCTCGCGGGCCTCCCGCTGATATTCGCCAAGCGCTTCTTCCAGATAAGAAGAGAAGATATCCTCTTTCGACTGATAATTCCGGTAATAGGTCATTCTTGAAACACCGGCTTTTTCTGTAAGCTCGGAAATAGAGATGGCGGACAATGGCTTTTCCTTTAATAACAGCATCAATGCAGTTACTATACATTCCCGGGCTAACTTGTTAGCCTGGTTTTTTCTTTCTGTATCCATGAACAAAAACCCCTTGTTTGTAACAGTTGTGTAGTTACATATTGAAATTTGATTTTTAAAGTGTTACAATTTGTCACACTTAATTATAAGAAGGGCAGGATGATTTTTCAAGACAGAGATAAAAGATTTTTATTAAAGGGTATTGGCGGGAAGGGTAAGAAGAGAGAATAGATGAGGAATCAGGAGGTGCGGTATGAAGACGGCAATTATGACGGACAGTAACAGCGGGATTATGAAGAGCGAAGCAAAGGAACTGGGGATATTTTCACTCCCGATGCCGGTGATCATTGACGGCGTGACTTGCTATGAGGGGGTTGACCTTACGCAGGAAAAGTTCTATGCAAGTCTCACGGGAGGAAGGGATGTAACGACTTCCCAGCCGTCGCCGGGAGATGTGATGGGCATGTGGGATGAGATTCTTAAAGAGGGGTATGATGAGATCGTCCATATCCCGATGTCCAGCGGGTTGAGCAACTCGTATGCATCGGCGGCCGCGCTGGCGGCAGACTATGACGGCAAGGTACAGGTTGCAGATAACCACCGAATCTCCGTGACACTTCGGGAGTCGGTGCTGGAGGCCAAGGCGCTTGCAGACAGGGGACTTTCAGCCAGGGAGATCAGAGAAGAGCTGGAGAAAAGGGCCTATGAGGCCAGTATCTATATAACGGTGGATACGCTGGAGTTTCTGAAGAAGGGCGGAAGGATCACCCCGACTGCCGCGGCTCTTGGCGCTGTATTGAATATCAAGCCTGTGCTTACGATACAGGGAGAACGTCTGGATGCATTCGCCAAGGTCCGGGGGATGAAGAAAGGCAGACATAAGATGCTGGAAGCCGTGAAGCAAGACCTTGAGAGCAGGTTTAAGGGAGTAGAAATGAGCCGTGTGGTCATAGGAGCGGCAGGCTCGGGGCTTGGCAGGGAAGAAGAGAGAGAATGGACGGATATGCTGAAAGAGACATTTCCGGAAGCGTGTGTTTATTATAATCCGCTGTCGTTCAGCATCGGAAGCCATACCGGTCCGGGGGCGGTGGGAACGGCCATCTGTATCCGGAGGGAGGACTAGTACATCTACATCATTGTATTAATCTTGAAGTAATACTGCCTTGCTGTAGTATGAGATTGTAGATCAGGACGTCCTGAAATTAAGAGGGGATGCCGGGAAATGTTGTTTTTGCACAGTGTATAGACGTTAAGCATATACACTTTTGCCGTATATGGCATAAAACAAACATTTTCCGGCATCCCTTTTCTACGGAAGAAGAACTATAGAGCGGTAATTTTGCAGGAGTGGGATTTGGTCTTTTTGTCATAGCTTATTCCTACAGCCAGGATCCTTCCAGTGAATCTGGGAGATTCACCGAGTTTTCCTTTAAGGCGGAGGGCATAATTTTTAGTTATGATCTGCTGTATGGCAGCTTCCGGCGTATTATCTGCCTTTAATTCAAGAATGATGGCATCGGCATTTTTATGCTCCGGATAGAAGATAAAGTCCACATATCCCTTTCCTGCCTTATCTTCCCGTTCAATACGGTATCTGTCGCGTGCGGCCAGATAGACCAGATTCACTACGGCGGCCAGTTCAATCTCACTATTGTAAGAAAAAACCGGTGATTCTGTATCATGTGCATATTCGAGTATTTCCGTCACGGTTTTTGTATCGCCGGCCAGGGTTGCCGCAAGCATTTTCTTTGAAATATTTGCCAGATTATAGATATAACCTAAAGATTTTTCACGCTTCATCATGGAAGCATAACTGTCCATTAATTCCTTATTGGGAATAGACACATGTCCGTCTTTATAAGTAAGAAGCCCATACACAACCATGGCTGAATATATTTCATCTCTGGTCTCAAGATGCATGGAAGACGCGGCGTATTCCTGAATATCAGAAGGAACGGCTCCGCCTGCAAACATAAGCGTCAGATCATCCTGCACGTCTTTGATGCTGCCCTTGATATATTCGAATATGGAATCATAAGTGCCAGAGCTTGTCCAGTAATTTCCTAATTCATTATCTGTCAATGCGCATATGATAGAACGCGGATTGTAGAGCTTAATGCCTGCTTTTGTATAATATCCGTCATACCAGATACGCAAGTCTGCGCGTGCGATACGGGGATGAGCGTTTGACTTAAGATAGACGTTGTACAGTGCGTCAACTTCTGAGTCGGTGAATCCGAAATATTCGCAGAACCGCATTTTGACTGCCATGTTATATTCTTTGAACATATTCAGTTCAGAACCGTCGGAATATTTGGCGATTGGAAGAATCCCGGTCATGTATACCAGCTCTGCGAATGCATTTCCCTTAAGTAAAGATTTCAGAAAGAGCAGATATTCCCTCCGTTCCGCTTCTGTGATAAAGGGCATATGGAATACAGCATCCCATTCGTCCAGAATAAAGATGAATTTGCAGCCGGTTTTCTGGAAAATATCTGACAGTACATCCCAGACTGCGCCGCCTATATCAATTGAAAAATCAGGATATGCTTCGGCAAGATCAGAATTGATGCCGTCCTGGATCCTGTTAATGTATTGCTGATAGCTTTTGCAGGCTCTGGGTACTTTGCTAAAGTCGATGTAGATGATATCATGTTGGTTTAAATGCCTGCTGTACTCTGCAAAAGAGGAGATCGTCAGCTTATGAAAGATGTCTTTTGTATCTGCCGCTTTGCCGAAAAATGCGGCAACCATATTTGCCATAATGCTTTTCCCGAATCGACGCGGCCTGGTGAAACAGAAGAATCGTTCGTCCATTCCAAGTTCAGGAATCAGTTCACCGATTAATTTGGATTTGTCTACAAAATATTTCCCGGATACAGTCGACCGGTATGCATCAACCGGAGTGATGCTGTTCAAGAACCGTCCCATGTTTGTAAACTCCTTTTCAATAAAGTCTCATAAATTGTATTATACAGGAAAATTTTTAACACTTCAAGCTGAAGGAATATTTACAAAAGAACATGAAAAGGATATATTGTTAGATATAACCGGTTGTGGAGGAGATATCATGTACCGTATTTTTATGATTGAAGATGATGAAGGAATAATGGAAGCTGTGAAGAACAGGGCAGAGCGATGGGGGCTTAAGTTTTACGGGGTAAAGAATTTTCGTAAGATCCTGCAAGAGTTCCTTGCGATACAGCCCCATCTGGTCATTATAGATATCGGGCTGCCTGCTTTCGACGGATACTACTGGTGTCAGGAGATCAGGAAGGTCTCAAGCGTCCCGATCCTGTTCCTGTCGTCCGCATCAGAGAAGATGGACATGGTGATGGCGATGAATATGGGCGGGGATGATTTTACCGCCAAGCCCTTTGACATAGACGTGCTTTCGGCCAAGATTTCGGCCATGCTGCGCCGGTCCTATGATTATGCCGGAAATATGTCTGTGCTGGAACACAAGGGAGCGTTTCTGAACGTGGAGAATGCTGTCCTGACCTATCAGGAGAACACCATCGGCCTTACGAAGAATGAACACAGGATCCTGACGCTGCTGATGAAGAATAAGGGGCGGATCGTAAGCAGGGAACGGCTGATGGACGCGTTGTGGGAGATGGACTGCTATGTGGATGACAACGCGCTGACAGTGAATATCGGACGGCTGAGGAAGAAGCTTGAGGCCGGCGGGCTTACAGACTTTATCCGGACAAAATTCGGGGAAGGATATTATATAGGCGGGGATCACGATGAGGAATAGAAGACGGTGACAGTATGAACAGGAGGCGGGATATGACATTTACGATTCAATATATAAGGGAGCACAAGGGGATCCTTCTGATGCAGGCATTCTTTGCCTGTGTGTTTGCGGCGGCCTTCTACCTGTATCATCTGCCTCTTGAGGCTGTCCTGTATCCGGTGTGTATCTGTGCCGTTTGCGGCGGAGTGTTTGGGGGAAGAGCCGTTTACAGCGCATATGAAAAGCATAAGAGACTGGT
>BLMD01000023.1 GCA_011959925.1 Lachnospiraceae bacterium | reverse complement strand
TGATGATCGTAGCAACGGGCGGCACCGAGAACACCGCGACGCAGATTACGGCGCTCATTATGGCCGGGGCTTCCGTTGTGGCCTACATTATCGGCGAAGGCTTAACCGACGCAGCCAACACCGAGGCGGAGATCGGCATCGAGGTGGAGGAGTCCGAGGAGTAAGAACGGAGGATCCACAACACACAGGACCGGGCGGCAGCTTGCCGCCCTTTTTCTTTGAGCAGGAGGACAGATATGGAGATTAAATGGGGAGCTTTAGAGCAGGGCTTTTACGACTTCTATAAGGCGCGCGGCCTTTGCGACTTTGGTATTTTTGGCCTTATGGCGAATTTGTACGCGGAGAGCCACCTTAACCCGAAGAACCTGCAGAACAGTTACGAGAAAAAGCTCGGCTTCACGGACGAGAGCTACACGGCAGCAGTAGACGCCGGAAGTTATGAAAACTTTGTACACGACGGCGCAGGCTACGGCCTTCATCAATGCACCTTTTGGAGCCGGAAACAAGCTATGCTTGAGTACCACCGAAGCAAGGGGAAATCCATATGCGACCTGGAGACGCAGAAAGAATTTATTTACAAGGAGCTTTCCGAGAGCTTCCCGGCCGTCCTTAAGGTACTCAAAACAGCCGCCAGCATAAGCGACGCTTCCAACGCCGTTATGCTTAAGTTTGAGGCCCCGCAGGACCAGAGCAAGGCGGCCCAGGACAAGCGCGCAGGCTACGGCCAGGACTACGAGAAACTTTATAAACAGGCACAGGAAGGAGGCAACGAAGGCATGACAGAAACGCAGGTAAGACAGAAGGTAGTAGGCATTATGCAGGGCTGGATCGGGCTTAAGCGTTCAGACAAGAGCCACGCCCCGATCATTGATACGTATAACGGCAACACGCCGCTGCCCAGGGGCTACAAGGTTACTTATACGGACGCATACTGCGCGACCACGACCAGCGCGGCAGCAATCAAGGCAGGCTACACGGATATTATACCGGTAGAGTGTTCCTGCTATTATTTGATTGAGGCAGCCAAGCGGATGGGCATCTGGCAGGAGAACGACGCATATATCCCGAAGTTGGGCGACGAGGTTCTCTACGATTGGGACGACGGCGCAAATTACGCCACCACGGACTGCACCGGAACGCCGGAGCACGTCGGCATGGTTGAGGCAGTAAGCGGAAATACGATAAAAGTTATTGAAGGCAATATGAGCGGCGGAGTCGTAGGACGCAGGAACCTGCAGGTCAACGGAAGATATATCCGGGGCTTCATTTGCCCGGACTACGCCAGCAAGGCGACAGAGAAGGAACCGGCAGCAGGTACCAGCAGCGGAAGCGCCAGCACCGGATCCGGAAGCAGCGGCAGCAGCCTGAGCCGGGAAACGAAGTGGACCGGCCGGACCACCACCACGCTGAAGGTAAGGACATGGGCCGGGAAGGAATACGACGAATGCAGCTTTAGCCCGCTTTCAGACGGAGAGGAGATCAGCATCTGCGACGAGGTTAAGGCGGCCGACGGTTCCAAGTGGTATTATATTAAAAATAAGGCCGGTAAGTACGGCTTTGTTTCTTCCGCTTACGTTGCAGCAGCAGGAGCCAGCAGCGCGCCCGCTTCTTATGCCGTAGGGGACAAGGTAAAAGTTACCGGGACTTTCTACGGGAACGGAAACGGAACCGGCGGAGCGATCACGAAAAACGGAGCGACGATGTACGTCGTAGGCCTGGTAAGCAGCGCGACATATAAATATTATATTGGCCTTGCCGCAAAACCGGGCGGAGTACGCCAGGGTACACTCTGGTAAATATGGGGATAATTCCACCCATTACTCTTAGGCCGGTTC
>BLMD01000022.1 GCA_011959925.1 Lachnospiraceae bacterium | reverse complement strand
AAGAAATCCGGCAGAGGTTTAAAACCTCTTGTCGAATTTCATTCTAAAACTTATCATATTCTTTCGTTTTTTTCTGCAGCGGCTTCGGAACTGCCGTTTTGCGGTACCGTACGCACATGTTTTCCGATCAAAAACTGCCGGATTGTGCGTACGCCCGTTTCATTTCCTGCCGGCTTCTCTTAGAAATGCTTCGGCTATAATCAGATCCTCCGGTGTAGTAATTTTAATATTTTTATAACTTCCCGGAATTATTTTTATTTTAGCATACCTTCCGTATTCTATGATCATGGCGTCGTCTGTAATGCCTTTTGGCTGTTCATTCAAAACGGTATGGTACGCTTTCATAAGAAGCGGATAGGAAAATGCCTGCGGCGTCTGTATCTGCCAGAGCTTCGTCCGATCAGGCGTAGATTCTGCAAAATTTTCTTCACCCACAATTTTAATTGTATCTTTTGCCGGTACACCCGTCACACAAGCCGGATGCCGGCGGACCGCTTCGATGGACGCTTCGATCGTTTCTGCGGAAACCAGCGGCCTTGCCCCGTCATGCACCAGTACATATTCACAGCCTTTGGCTGCAAGCAGTCCGGCGTAAACGGAATCGTACCGTTCCGCTCCGCCGGGGACGATGTCAGTCGTTTTATGAAACCGATATTTATCGATGATTTCCGTCCGGCAATATTCCGGTTCATTGGAAACTAAGATCATACGATCCACCGAACTTTCCTGAAATGCTTTTAATGCATAGTAAATCATCGGTTTCCCATTCAGAGACACATACTGTTTTTTACAGGACGTGCCCAATCTTGTTCCGCTTCCTCCCGCCAAAACAACAGCGGCAATTATTTCTTTTTTCACTTCGGATCTCCTTTGGTTCTGCCGCAAAATACGCTGCAACGCTGTCAAAACACATTTCGATCCTGCCTGCTGCCGGATCGTCACGAGCCTGAAAGAGAAGATTGTTTTCTGCTTATAAATAAAATCGTTATAAGGCCAGATTTGGAACGGCATTTAAATCCAGTCCCGATTGTTTTCCTGCCAGATAATCATAATAGGCCGCCGCTCCGATCATTGCCGCATTATCGGTACAGAGAATCGGAGACGGACAATAAAATCGGACATCACGCTCTGTACAGGCCTGCTTCACCGACTGGCGAAGTGCAGAATTGGAGGCTACGCCTCCTGCAAGGGCAAATTGTCTAATGCCAGTCTCTTCCATTGCTTTTACGGCATTGCCGGTCAGCACGTCGATCACCGCCTGCTGAAATGACGCCGCCACATCTGCCGGATGAATTTCTATCCCTTTCATCTGACAGCCGTTCAAATAATTTAACACGGCAGATTTCATTCCGCTGAAACTGAAATGATACGCACTTCCCGCTACATGCGCCCTTGGAAACGCAATTGCATCGGGATTTCCTGTTTTTGAAACCTGTTCGATTTTAGGACCTCCCGGATACCCCAATCCAATGGCACGCGCAACTTTATCAAAAGCTTCTCCCGCTGCGTCGTCCATTGTCTTCCCTAAAATTTCATATTTCCCATAATCCAGTGTTTTCACCAGATGGGTATGTCCGCCGGATACCACGAGACATAAAAACGGAGGTTTTAAATCTTGATGTTCAATATAATTGGCACTGATATGACCCTCGATATGATGTACGCCGATCAGCGGAATTTTTTTGGCGTAACTGATTGCTTTTGCTTCCGATACGCCGACCAAAAGCGCGCCGACCAGCCCGGGTCCATACGTAACTCCTACCGCATCTATTTCATCCAAAGACGTATCTGCCTGATGCAGCGCTTCTGTGATGACCTGATTGATTTTTTCAATATGCTTACGGGATGCAATTTCAGGTACCACTCCGCCGTATAATGTATGCAGTGCAATCTGAGAAGAAATCACATTGGAACGCACATCTCTCCCGTTTACAACTACAGCAGCCGAAGTTTCGTCACAGGAGGTTTCAATTGCGAGTATACTGATATGTTCTTTATTCATTGTCCGAAACTTCTCCCTCCGCCAATTCAAAAGCAAGAATCTTCCATCGGTTCTCTTCGTCTTTACGAAGCACAAAGTTTTGATTGCTCTTGGAAAATCCGTCTTTTTCCCGAACAAAATAAGACGAAGTCACATAAGCGCACTCAAACCCGCCTATCGTACTGTATTTTACCTGATTGCTGTCACACACGGAAGCATTGTTGATTGTCTTTTTTTTCTCACGAAAGTCATCTACGACATTCTTGACCTGAAGATAATACTGCTCTGCCGGATTATTATCCGCCAGCTCCTCATCCATCAGGATACGCGCCTGATCCGCCAGTTTTTTAAATTCATCTTCCGTATATTCTTCATTATAATAACAGCATTGTATCCGATTATAAAATTTCACAACCTCCCGCGGCGTTGCGGGATACGCTTTTCCCCCGATATCTTTTAAAATTACTTTCTGCACTTCCGAAACTTCCGTCTCATCCCCCGATCCTTTATTGGACAAAAAATAATAATATCCTACAACCAGACTGATACAGACAATTCCAATGATGATAACTCGGATTCTCTTCATGATCCTATTCCTCCTTAAAGTCAAGTTCCCGTGTCCGTCCGTCAAACCCCAGACTTGCCGCTTCAAAAATTTGCCGGACTTTCGGCAGATACGTTTCTGCATGTACAAGAGAAGGACTGAAATGCGTCAGCCAAAGCTCCTTTACCGCCGCTTTTTGGGCGACTTTTGCCGCTTCATAAAACGTCATATGTTTGTACTGCCTTGCTTTTGCCAGCTTTTCTTCTTCCGCATACATACCTTCGCATATGAAAAGATCGGATTCTGCAGCGGCTGTTACCATACTTTCCGTCGGTCTGGTATCCGTACAATATGTGATTTTAATCCCTTTCCGGGGCGGACCCAGGACCATATCCGGCGTATAGGTGTTTCCTTCTTCCGTCACGGTCTGACCATGCTGCAGCCGATTCCAGAAACGCTGCGGTATTCCCTGCGCTTTGGCGTATTCCACCAGAAATTTTCCGTTTCTCGGAATCGTAATACTGTATCCGTAACAGGTAACATTATGATTGACCCGAAACGCGTGAATCTGATACCCGTTTATCTCAATATCCTCTTCCGACGCGCTCAATTCCCTAAAACGGATTTCAAACGGAAGTTCAGGCGCAATCGTCCGAAGCGCGCCGACCACGCGTTCCAATCCCTTCGGTCCTATCATAGTAAGCGGTTCGGTCCGCTCTGCGTTTCCCATGGTAAGAAGCAATCCCGGCAGTCCGCTGATATGATCTGCATGGTAATGCGTAAAACAGATCACGTCAATCGGTTTAAACGTCCAGCCTTTTTCTTTCACCGCAATCTGCGTTCCCTCCCCGCAGTCAATCATAAGATTGCTGCCGTTATATCTTGTCATCAGCGATGTCAGCCAACGGCGGGGCAGAGGCATCATACCTCCGGTTCCAAGTAAACATACATCTAACATATTCTCTCCTAAATCTAATCCTGTTCCTGCAGGCGGTTCATTACATAGGCGTCTTCATGATTATCGGAATAAAAGCCCTTACGGATTCCCTGTATTTGAAATCCTGCCTTTTCATACAGGCAGATGGCTGCCGTATTCGATACTCTGACCTCCAGAAAAAACCGGTGTACGCCGCCGTTTTTTCCTTCCTGAAGCAGTCCTGCCAAAAGCAGCTTGGCAATGCCCTGTCTTTGAAAGCCCGGGTCAACGGCAACATTAATGATCTCACCTTCATCTGCCGCCATATAAGCCCCGCAATACCCGCAGACTTCCCCGTCTTTTGACGCAACCAGAAAACAGGCGTTTTCCATGGGCAGAGCTTCTGCAAACCCCTGCCTGCTCCAGGGCATCGAAAAAACAGATGCCGCTATCGCGGCAACCTGATCGAGATCGCAGTCCCTCATTCTTCTAATCTGCAGCATGTAATTTCTCCATCCGTTCCCTCTCTGCCTGAGACAGCCTCAAATATTCCGGCACGTGTTCTTCGGCGCAGACCGTCTTTCCTTCTTTAAAATATTTCCCTGCCAGCGCCGCGACCGCCCCTGCCCTCTGTTTATTCAGATGCGGCGGAGCAAAGGTGTAGGTTACGGTGATATGCTCTTTGATATAGTCCCGAAACACACTGACGCCGTCGCCCAAAAAGACGACCGGACCGCCTATATGGTTGATCTCTGCAATGATATCGCCGATGGACACGGCACACTGCTCTTTTACCGTAACAAAGAGATCTCCGTCAAACCGGTATAAACCGGTATACGTCTGGTTCCGCCTAGCGTCCATCAAAGGACAGATCAAATCGCGATGCCCGCATATATTATATGCCAGCGCATCCACTGTCGGTATATGCAGAATCGGCTTATTCCATGCCAGCGCCAGCCCTTTCGCCGTCGCAGACCCGATCCTAAGCCCGGTAAAAGATCCCGGTCCTCCGGCTACCGCAATTGCGTCGAAACTGTCTGTATCTGTTTCTGTGATCTCAGCCGCCTGATGCAGCATAGGCAGCAGCGTCTGTGAATGTGTTTTTTTATAATTTACGGTAAATTCAACCAAAAGAGTTTCGTCTTCTACGATCGCCACACTTGCAACCAGACCGGACGTATCTATTGCTAATATCTTCATACTCCTACCTCTGAAACCGTTATTTTCCGGTAATCAAATCCTTTTTCAAGTTCTTTTTCTATGGTAATTTCTGTTCTGTTTTCCGGAAGTATCTCTGTAATAAGTTCCGCCCATTCGATCAGCGACAGTCCCTCTCCGTAAATACAATCCTCATATCCGATCTCATCCATTTCATCCGCATCAGCAATTCTGTATACGTCAAAATGGTAGAACGGCATCCTGCCGCTTTCATACATCTGCATCACGAGAAACGTCGGGCTGCTGACCGATTCTTTTACTCCGAGCCCTCCTGCAATTCCTTTCGCAAGTACGGTTTTGCCGGTGCCCAGATCTCCTGTCAGCGTATACACGTCTCCCGGTTTCGCTTCCTGTCCCAGCGCTTCCCCCAGCTGAAACGTCTCTTCTTCTGAATATGTTTCATATATTCTCTGCATACATTCTATCCTCGTTATTTCATTTTCAATCGATATTTCGGCAGATGTGCGGCGGCAAGGCTTTTGACCGTCCCATACGCTTCCCCCAGTTGATCTCTTGGTAGAATATACGCATTTACACGGCTGCTGTACAAAAAAACGCTCCGTTTTGTCGAAACTGCTTTATATAACCCGTCCCAGGGAAGATCTGCAAAAGCGTCTCCCTGCGACGTATGGATCCCGATATCATCTACCACATAGTGCAGCGCCTCCTGCAGCGGTTTTGACAGCAAAAGCTGCCGTTTGGAACGCAAATATAAACTGCACGGTATATAAAAGAGAAATAACACCCCAAAACCTGCATACAATACCGTATACGTCTTTTCTACCGAACCGTAAGTCAGAATCGACGCAATAAAACAAATCGCTGCAACCACCGTCGAAACGATCCCCTGTCCGCCTGCATATGCATGATACATGCTGAACCGATACAAATCGCTGCTGTGTAAGGTAATATCAAATTCTGCTCTCATTTCTGCCTCCTGACTGTTCCTGCCTGAAACATATCGTCCTAACGGATTCCCGCAGGAAATTCCATATGACACCCTCTACGGCGTGATCTCATTGAGTATATCATTTTTTCACTGATTTCACAAGTTTGCTTTCCAAAGGAATGTCTGCCGATCAGCAGGAACGTATCGAAGCAATTTTCGGTACGTGACGCAGCCATCGCAGCAGGGCTGGTAAATTTCAGACATTTTCCGTTCTTGTCCGTTGTTTTTTCACATTTAGAAAGTCAATCTTTTTTTCGATTTTTTTAAAAAAATGTTAAGTTTATCGCAAAGTAACAAAACGTTCGTTCTTATTTTGACAGGAATAACCCACAATTTTTCTGTCTATTTTTGTGGATAACGTGGATAACTTAGTGCATAACTCGATTTCTTTCGATTTTAAGGCTATTTTTTTGTGGATAACTTTCCTCATAAAGCGGTAAAGCCCGGGATAATTTTTACCAACTTTTTACATTTTGTGCATTTTGTCTAATTGTGCTTTTCTCAAATCTCTCTGCCGGCATTATCCCTTTCTTGCAATTTTCCTATATCAGTTCCTTTCGTTCCATTCCGGCGTTTATTTCTTTTGATTTTTCGCAGGCAGATACCGGGTGTTACCTGCTGCAAACTTCTTTTGATCGGAAGAATACAGCAGCTCTTTTTGTATTCTTCCTGCATCGACGGTTTCAGAATCCGTATCCCGAAACAGCCAGTAATCCACCAGGAACTTTCCTTCATCTAAAGAAATCGTACGATATTTACTGTAAACCGCCGGATCCAGCTCCCTCCCCAATTCCTCCTGCCACATAAAAAAATCAGGATCATCCGCATCACTGTACAGCTTAGAGGGAAGCTTTCGTTCCTCCCATTGTTCCCCTGTACTGCCAAAGACCCGTAAATACTGAAACGCCCCCGAAGCCCCCTGGGATTCCACAAGAATAATTTCCTCTGTTCCGTCATCGGTCACATCGCATGTCATGCGTTCCAGACCGGCGCCTCCTAACATACATCCACCCGATTTCAACGGAATTTCCTGACTGCCGATCTTTATCACCTGACAGCCGATATTAGAACTCCATAGTTCGAATGCGATTGTTTCGTTTTCTACTTCTAATTCTGTTTCGTAACCCTTTTCATAATCATTATATGCAAGTGTAAGATCGTACCTGTCGAACTCCTCCGTATGAATATCCTCTCCGTTCTCCGAAACGCCTTCCGTTTTCTTTTGTCCGCTGCCGCCGCATCCGCATACCGAAGCCGCCCAAAAAAAGAATTCCCCATGCAGCCAAAACACAGGATTCGCTTTTTGTCTGCAAAAAAGACTGCGCACTGATTTCTCAATGCCGCAGTCTGCTGTTGCCTTACTACACAAAATAATTCAAAATTTTTTTATTAAGCTTTGAAAACTTTTCCTGTTTTAAATCCGCTATGTATGTTAGAAAATTCTGCGGATCGCCAAGATCGGTTTATAATTTACCGGCGACGTGTATTTGATACCGCTTTCCGGCGTACTTGCATGAACTATGGTATTATTGCCGACATAGATGGCAACATGTCCGCTGTAGCAAATGATATCGCCGGGCTGCATGTCCGAGACACCGTATCCGACGCCGCACATTGCTGCGGAGGAATGTGGAAGTCCTACGCCGAATGCCGCATATACCGACATAACAAATCCGGAACAATCCGCACCGTTTGTCAGGCTTGTACCGCCGTACACATAAGGATTGCCGACAAACTGACATGCGTAGTTCGCTACTGCATTTCCGGTTGAACTTCCCGGCGAAGATACTTTTCCTGCGGATGATGATCCGCTGCTCTTTCCTTTGCTTTTGGAAGCCGACGCTTTTTCTGCCGCTTCTGCCGCTGCTTTTCGTTCTGCTTCTTCTTTTGCAAGTCTGGCTTCTTCTTCCTCTTTGGATTCTGCCGTTACAAACTCAATCGATTTATTTACATAATCATTGGATACATAACCTTCGCCTTCTTCAATGGATACTTTTGTCCATCCGTCCACAGACTCATCCGTCACGGTCAGTTCTTCCAGATCCGGAACCATCCCGAGCACGTCCGACTCCGTCGTAGGTTCCGTACGAACAAACAGCGTCTCTGTATGTACGGTTGCTACGCGTCTGCTGACCTGCTTCGCCAGTTCTTCGTTGTCGCGTACCACAAACTCGCTTTTTACATAACCTGTAACGTTACCGGAAGTAATCTTATACCAGTCTCCTTCCGTCGCTTCCACGGTTGCCGCAGAATTGTTGTAAAGCTTTCCTACGACATTGCCTTCTTCTCCGGCGGCGTCTCTGACATTGACATAGTTGTCCACCTGTGCAATGGCAATATCGGCATATTCCGATTTCGGCTCGGCAGCCTCGTCCGACGCCGGTGCGGAAACGATATCCGCCAGATTTAACGAAATCCCTGCAGATGCAGTTTCAAAAGTAGCGTTCATAGCGTCTTCTACCGCAATGGACATCATAGCCGGCGCGCCTGCGATCGGCATACTCGTTTCCGCTTTCACCGGTGCGCTGCCCAATGCCATCACGGCCGCCATACAACATGCTGTAGCACGAAGAATTCTGCGATTCTGATTCATGAAATGTTATCCTCCAAAATAATTCAAATTTATCCTGTATGTTACGAAAATATTACGTTTTTACGTGGACATTATAACAAATGCCTCTTTTCACGTCAACCCTATTTTGAAAACAATAACTTTTCTATATCCGATACCGCGTTTGCCCCGTCCGCCGCCGCCGTTACCACCTGACGAAGCGGTTTTGTCCGAACGTCTCCGACTGCATATACGCCGTCCGTATCTGTTCTGCAGTTTTCTCCTGCGATCACATATCCATACGCATCCATGGAAACCTGCCCGTTCAGAAGGTTGGAATGCGGAACGGAGCCGACCGCAATAAAAACACCGTCCACATTTACGGTCTTTTGCCTGCCTTCTTTTTTGCAGAGCAGACGGATCCATTCGATTATTCCGTCTCCGCCGATCTCTTCCACTTCCGTATCCAGAATCAGTTGAATATTTTCTGCTTCGGATACTTTCTGCTGAAGTATGTTCGCTCCCCGAAATGTGTCCCGTCTGTGTATTAAATATACGGTCTGGCAGATTTTAGATAAAAACAGCGCATCTTCCAATGCAACGTCCCCGCCGCCTACCACCGCCGTCGTCTTACCTCTGAAAAACGCTCCGTCGCAGGTCGCGCAATAAGAAACTCCCCTGCCGGTAAACGCTTCTTCTCCCGGAACACCCAGTGTCCGATATCCCGTCCCCGCGGCATAAATCAGCGTTTTGGATTCATATTCCTGTCGGTCGGTAATCACTTTTTTTGTTTCTCCCCGGCAGACAATCTCTTTCACTTCCTCGGTTACCGGACGGATGCCGAGCTTTTCGGCATGTTCCGAAAATTTCTGTCCCAACTCAAACCCGCTGATGTCAAACATCCCCGGATAATTATCCACTTCACTCGTATTTAAAATCTGACCGCCGCCCATCGGCTGCTTTTCGATCAGAAGCGTATGCAGGCATGCCCTTGCTGCATATACGGCCGCCGCCAATCCCGCAGGACCTCCTCCGATAATAATAATATCATACATAATTTCCGCACAGCCGTATCCTAACCCCAAAGTTCCGGCTGTATCCTCCTTTATATTTTCCGGATACTCTGATCCGTAATTTCTACTTTATGCTGTTTATACAAGCGTCCGACCGCCCGTTTGAACGCATTCTTGCTCATCTGAAACTCTCGTTTGATCACCTCAGGCGATGCCTTGTCGCCAAACGGAAGCGTTCCGCCATAGGTTTCTATGACCTTCATGACTTTTTCTGCATCGGCATCCATCTGTAAATACGCTTTTTCCCGTATAGTCAGATCCAGCTTGCCGTCCGGCTTTACATTACTGATCTTCGCCTCGATCACATCGCCAATTTTTAAATGGCTACAGTCCTCGTGAAACGGAAGCATTGCCGAATACCTGTCGTCTACGGCGGCAAACGTCCCGAAATTTCCGCTGAACTCATAGATTCTGGCAGAAACAGACTCTCCCTTTGCGTAAGGAGAATCCTGTCTTAACAGATCGTAGAGGTTTTTCATGCTGGCACAGAGCCGTCTGCTCTTATCTATATATAATGTAACTAAAATCGTATCTCCCGGTTCTACTTTTCGTGTCATTTCTTTAAACGGAAGAAACAAATCCTTCTCTAAACCCCAGTCTAAAAATGCACCGATATTTCCCAGTTCAAGAACTTTTAACGCTGCAATTTCTCCCACTTTTACATACGGCTCACGGGTCGTTGCAATCAGTCTGTCCCTGGAGTCTTTATATAAAAAGACTTCCAGTTCATCACCGACTGCAATATTCTCCGGCACTTGTTTTGCCGGAAGCAGCACCCTTGTTTCCTCCTGGTCGTTCTCTGCAAGATATATGCCGAAATCCACTTGTTTCACAACCGTCAGCACTTGTTTTTCCCCTAATTTCATATTGCATCCTCCCTAAACTCGATCACGGCATACGGTTTCTCATCTGCATCTGCCAAAACTACCATTGCAGAACGATCCATAACCTTTACTCTGGGATATAAAAAATCGGACAGAACCGCCGCCTTCTTGTATTCTGCCCGAAGTTCCTTTACCTTAAAACTCTCCGGCAGATATTCTTCTGCTATCATCACGTATTTCCCGTTGTTTACATGCCGGTTGGTATCGATATGGAACCTTCCGATACGAACCGGCTCTTTGGGCTCCATGCCCTCTTCTGTTCGTATCTTCCTGCCCAGGCATTCCATGTCGTATGGCTCTTCAAAGGAATACTTCTCTTTGATCTCTTCCGGCACCCGGACCGGACGGCCGTTTGTGATATCGATAAATACCCAGACAGAATTCGCACAGGCAATCTCTCCGCCCGTTTCGTCTTCTATTTTAAAATTACGATACCCCATAAAATTTTTAAAATCGTACGGCCATGTGCATGCGCGCAGTTGTTCTCCGAGCTTCGGATACCGGCGAATCTTCACCTGCCAGGAAGAAAGCACCCATGCTCTTTGTTTTTCCTTGAGAAACGAAAGTCCGACGCCAAGTTCTTCCGATTGAAAAATACAGCAATCCTGCAAAAGATCT
>BLMD01000021.1 GCA_011959925.1 Lachnospiraceae bacterium | reverse complement strand
ATTGGATTTGATGTATTTTATAACAGCAGAATCATAGATGTTTTGTTTGCCTTTGGGCTGATGGGGATGATTTTTGGCTCCGTCAGTGCGATTCGAGAAAATGATGTGCGCAGGATGATTGCATTTTCGTCGGTGGCGCAGATTGGCTATATTTATATGGGGATTGGAATGGGTACCCAAGCAGGTATGACAGCCAGCGTATTCCATATTCTTTCCCATGCGGCGACAAAATCTCTGCTGTTCATTGCGGCAATCGGGCTTACGGATGTATCGGGAGGGAGTAGGAAGCTGGTGGAACTGACCGGTGCCGCATATCGGAATAAGTGGGCGGGAGCTGCCTTTACGGTGGGTTCACTGTCCATGGTGGGTGTTCCGCTGTTTTCAGGATTTATCAGCAAGTTGTTGTTTTCTCAGGCGGCAGTGCAGAACGGGACAAAGATGTTGCCGGCTTTGATTGTACTTGGTATTAGTACCATACTGAACGCAATCTATTTCATGAAGACGGTGATTCGTATTTACACGCCGGTGGAAAGTGGAAAGTATAAAGGTATTCAGTTTATGAAAATGAAGCGGTATTGTCTGACGTTAGTCTGCTTTGTGGCCCTTAATGTAATCCTGGGCGTATTTTCCCAGCCGATTGTGGATTTGATAGAGCAGGGACTTGTCATGTTCTCATAAGGAGGTGTGCTGCATGTACTACATAATATTGTCGATTCTGTTTCCTGTTCTTTCGGGAATCTGCCTTCTTGTGAGAAAGGAGATGAAGAATAGAAGGAATCTGTTATGGACGACGGGAATCTTGTTGACCATAACAGGGGTGTTGGTGATGCTGTCGCTTTATACCTGGCAGGGCGGGATGCTTGCTTTGTTCAATTTGACGCCGAGACTTCCGATTTTGTTTAAGATCGATGAAGTGAGCGTTATTTTTGCCGTGATGGCGGTTATCATATTTTTGTGTGCAGGTTTCTTTTCTTTTGTGTATATGAAGCATGAGGACAAAGAAAAGC
>BLMD01000020.1 GCA_011959925.1 Lachnospiraceae bacterium | reverse complement strand
AGCACGAGGAGAAGGACGGCATGGCAGCATATACGGACTTCGTATGCGAGAGCCGCGAGATCACCGAGAGCGAGTACGAAATGCTTAAAAGCATTGAGGAGATCAGCACCGAGAAGGCAATCGACGAGTACACGCTACAGCTTATGGAAGGAGGGCTTTTGTAATGGCAAGCATTTTAATAAACAGCCTTAAGCGATTATACGCAGCGGGCAGGATCACAAAGGAACAGTTGGCCGAGAGGATAGAGAAGGGAACCATTACCGTCGACGACTACCAGGAGATCACCGGGGAGGAGTACGATGAGTGAGCTTGAGATCGTAGAGAAGCAGAACGCGATAATCCGGATCCAGAGCGGCGTTATTGATGAGCTTTTCTTACTTCTTATGCAGCATATAAGCGTGGAGGACGCCAACGCGCTCCCGGTCATAGCCAGAATAAACCAGGCGGCCGAAATCCGGCGCGAAATTGAATAAGGCTTAGAGATATACCCCTAAAGCTTTTTGAGGGCTTGTGAGGCCGCCAGCGCGACCACGCAGGCCCTTTTATATTCCAATACAGGAAGGAGGGAAACGGGATGACAGAAGTTATATGCACAGCCATTACGGCAGCCGCTACGATTATATGTGCCTTCATAGCGCACAAGACCGGCCAGCGCGAAAAACGCGAGGACGAACGGGCAGAACAGCGCGCCAAAGAGGGGCGGCTCCAGCTTAAAATGTCAGAGGCAAATAACAAGCTGACAATAGGGATCGCTATGGCCCTAAAGACGGGCCACGCGAACGGGGAAGTAGAAGCAGGCCTTAAAGCGGTTGAGGACGCGCAGAACGATTATAGGCTTTTTCTGGAAGGCCTGGCGCTTGACGAATTAAAAAAATAAACCGGCGCCGGATTGCAGAGCGACACCGGCGCACAAACAAACCTTAAAGGAGGATAACACCATGAAACAGATTAACTGGATGAGAAAACTTACGAGCCGGAAACTTTGGACGGCGGTCGCTTCCTTCGTTTCCATGA
>BLMD01000019.1 GCA_011959925.1 Lachnospiraceae bacterium | reverse complement strand
TGCTTTTGCTGATTTCCTGTGTCGTGGGTTATCGGATTTTCCAGGTGAACCTGCGATATCCCAGTCCGAAGATATGGACAGGCGGGCTGCAGGATACAATTCTGGCGGGGAATTACAGGATAACCTTTTCGAACTGGCAGTGGGCGGACGGTGCGCTGCTGCAGGAGCTTTGTCCGGGCTATTGCATGTTTGTGGATGAAAACGGAATGGAATATCCCACGGAACGTGAAAGGGTGGGGCTAATTACGCTGAGAGTCGAGAAACAGAAGGAGGACGGCAGTATACTGGATTTGACTGACATGGCCTTTGAATCCGGAGCCTGGGGAAATCAGTTTGATATGGAACTGATGTACCTGCTGAATCCACAACTGGAGGGACTGAGCCTGCAGATGGAAGAGGGGGAGTGCAGGGACATCATTTTTCCCATGATTATGTCGGATTTACAGTTTGCGCAGAGCGCATGGGAGCGGATTGATGAAAGGGAGTTCTATATGGTGCTGGCTTACTACGATCTTCATCCCACCACCTCTATCTTCAATTTTATATATTTTCAGTCGGAAAAATATCTTTCTTCTTTATATACAGGCAGCCCGTTGTCAACGCCGCCCCAATACATATCCCACATGCCGCCAGACAGTTAATGAAGGAAATGTCTTCATGCCCCTGCCAAAAGTCCCGGCGCAGCAACATGGCGTAATTTCCCAGCAGCACAGGCATCGTCCAGAAAACGGAAGCCGTCAGGTACCCCAACATGAGAAATAGTGCCAGTACCGGCTCCAGCACAAGGGAGAGTGTCATTTCCGCCAGGCACAGGGTCAGGGAAACCAGATATGGCGCAATCCACCAGGAGAGAATGATTTCCATGCCCTCTATTTCCTCCATCTCCATTCCATACAGAAATTTCATGGCTTCCCCTGAACAGGCAATCCCTCCTGTCAGCAATGCGCAGATGATCAGAACCACAGTCAGCAGACAGTAGTATGTCGTCACGGTACAGAGCACCCATACCGCCTTGCCAAGCAGCCAGTGTCTGCGCTTTCCTGTCCGCACCAACGCCTGGCCGCCGCTGCGGGTCAGATCAGCCGCCGGATAAAATCCCACAAGAAACAGCAGACAGGCATGAAGCATCAGCCAGGGTACAGGAATCTCAAACCGTCCTGTTTCCACCGCAAAATATTCCGGCATTCCCCGGAAAAGCCAGGTCAGGTATCCCAGTACCCCCATCTGCCCCCGGGCCCCGGCGCACCACTGATACGCCATGTTTACAAAATAAACCTGGACCAGGAACGCGCCCAGCCATTTCAGCCTGCAATCCCGATACCCATAATTCAGATCGTACAAAATCAGTTTTCCCAATCTTCGCAAACTTTTCTTCATAAGAATGCCTTCCCCTTATTTTTGAAATAGAGAAAAAACACTGCTCCTGCGCCTAAAAGCGCCCCCAGTTCCCCCAGCATCCAATTCGGAGCAGGGATAAACTGCTGGCTGGGCCGCAGAAAGCCTCCGGGACACGCCGAGAACTCCATGGCCGTGGTTCCCACGGAGAATAAAAAGGTGTAAACCAAAAAAAGGCGTCAGTTGTACGGCAAAGCGGTTCCTGAAAAATACTGCGGCAGCAAGAGAAAGGGTATTGAATAATCCGTAAAACAGCCCGTCCATCCCCAGGTAAAACAGCAGATACAAAACAGGATTACTGAAATAAAGCGCTCCCAGAAAGGATTCCTCCCCAATCGGCGCAAGCCCCATTCCCGCTTGGGGCATTACGGCCGGAAGAAAAAGGTTGGTACTCAAAAAATCAAACGCCAGAGGCAGGACGGCAACCACAGCGCCGCTTAAGAATACCGCCAGATATTTTGCCGCCAGATACTTTCTCCATCCGCCCCGTACCGTCACCTGACTCCCATAGCCCCAGGCACAATCAGATACAAAACTTG
>BLMD01000018.1 GCA_011959925.1 Lachnospiraceae bacterium | reverse complement strand
GCGTATGGAACATGGATTTATGGAGATAGACAACGATATAATCGTGGATTTGCGGGAGCAGGATGACAGCTATCTGGCACTTTGCAGGCAGATCGGGGATATGGAAAGGGACTATCCGTTCATATTGAATGTCACGGAGGGTGAGGGAGAGATTTCTTTGACAGCAGAAGAACATAGGATATTAGTGGAGTATTTCAGGCTCAGTTTGAAGAAAGACAATATTGAAAGAAAGCAGATTTATTTCCGGGGGCATACGGACGGGTATGCTTATTTGAAGAAAATAGGGGCAGTATGATAACTAATTTGTAGGAGATATTCAAAAATAATAATTTACTTCAAATAGTTTATAGATATTCAGAATTAGTGATGAGCCTTCTTTTATTATGATAGAAAATATGATATGCTAATATACCATTAGGAAGTTATGGAATGCCATATGTGGTAGAATACACTTTCTTAGATAGAGCTATTGATATATTATAGTGGTATTTGAGGACATTTTTTATCAAATATTGAAAGATTGTTCTATTTTACAAAAGGAGAAATAGCGAAAATGAATGATAAAGAGTACACCCCTTTTTCTGATAAAGAATATTTTGCTATGTGGGGTGTAAATACAGAAGAAGAACTTCACTTTTATTATGATGAAAGTAATAATTGTAGAAAGTTTTGGTTGGATTCATCTAAAAA
Organism: Lachnospiraceae bacterium; assembly: GCA_011959925.1. Taxonomy (GTDB): domain Bacteria; phylum Bacillota; class Clostridia; order Lachnospirales; family Lachnospiraceae; genus Roseburia_B. Next base: position 2,237 of record BLMD01000018.1, on the reverse strand, counting down.
TAATTTTAATCATGATTTCCGGGCAGATTTTGTGTTAGCCGGAATTGCGAGCGAGAGAGAGTTCCAAATTCCTTTTGAGGAGCTAAAACAACGATTTGGCCTTCAAAAGAATGCAGTTGAATTAAAGAGCAAGAGTTTGTTCCGTGGAAAAGACTTTTTGCAATGTATGGGAATGAAACAAGTGACAGCTTTAGTTAAGCTTTTTTCAGACTTTGATCTATATATACACTATTCTCATGTGAACAATTTTTTTTATACGATTGTAGAAATATTGGATTCTATAGCTACACCAACGGAAATTAACGATTTTGGGTTTGATTATTTTATGTTGAAGACAACATTTTACAATATGCTTTTTCCAAACATTGATAGAGTAACACAGACGATGATTAAGTACTCTTATCCAAATATTAAGACAGAAAATATTAAAGATTTTTGTAATGACTTGCTGGATTCTATTGATTTGAGATATAAACAAAAGCCGGATGAAAAATTTATCTCAGGAATGTTAAAAAGAGCGTCTAAAAGTACAGAAATGGTTTTCATACAAGACAATGTAGACTTTGTCATGCAAGATGATTATTCAATATTTTATGTTGATCCAATTCTAAAATTTCCAAAGGCGATGCACCATTTTGATGAGGAGTTATCTATTCAAGACAAAGTTTTTGATATGGTATCTAAATTTGGAAATGGGGCAACCAATTATGAGTTTGTAAATTCAAAAGATAATACAATGATTCAAATATCTGATTTGGTAGCCGGATTATTGGGGAAAATGTTTACGTTTATAAATTCTATACCCAATAATGTTATGAGGAAAACGGTCACAGGACTTAATAATGTTCAGATTATAAACTGTCTAGTTTTCAACGGACTTCGAATGAAATCGGATATGAGAAACAAGGGACTTTTGCATAGTACAACTGCAATTGGTCTTTTGGATAAACTCAACTGTTTTTTTGGTTTAGTTGAGAATGAGTATAAATGTAGACAGGGGAGAGTATAGTGATTTTATGTAGATATTTCTTTATATACTTTTTATAAATTGCAGTGTAGAAGAGATATTTTTATAAAATTTCAAAAAATAAGTATGATAATTATTTGTATATATATAAGCTGAGTGGAGCGTTTCGGTAAAACTACAGTTGTGGAGGAATAAATATTATATGGGTAAAATGCAAAATAGCGTGTATGTAACATATATTTATCCTATTCAATTTGTTGTTCGTGAAAATGAAAAGATAGACTTTTCTATTGAAGAAATCAATAGCCTTTCGTATGATCATTCATTGCTTCATCGTATTATAGGAACGATTACTAACCATTTTAATAATAGGGATGTGGAATATTTAGTTTGTGGAGATGGCGCTCTAGGTATAAAAATAGAAGATAATATTCCTGAAGATGATATTGTGCTTCACTATAATGATTTGTTGTGTAAAATGTTTTTAGGTGGAATGCGAGTTGAAGCAATAACCAATAAGGATATTACGGAAGGAAGTATATATGAATCAAAGTCGATATGGCCAGTTGATTTTGGAGAATCATGGAATAGCCATATTCATGCAGAGCTGAGAATGAAAGTAGCAAGTGTAACGGATGCAATATTATTGTATCAGCCGGAAAAACGAACAATAACTATTGAAAATATGAGGAAGAAGCTGGAGGAAGGAAACAAGATAGCTAACACAATACCGAATTTAAGTACATTTCATTTATTAAACGGTATTACAGAATTTAACTATCGAAATTGGTCTTCTTCGCTTACATTTTTATGGGTTGTTGTGGAAGAAATAACAGATTATTTATGGTTTAGAAATATTATTAGTAAAGTTACTGGAGAAAATTCTAAAAAGAGAAAAGAAACATTAAGAGATACACGAACATATTCTATGGCTGTAAAACAGGAGATTTTATTACAAATTGGTGTCTTAAGCGAGAAAATATATAATAATATTTTTTCGATTCGACAAATAAGAAATAAGTTGATTCATGAGGGGAAAATGATTTCTGAAAGCAAAGCCACATTACTGTATGAATCTGTAAAAGAATTGCTAATGTTAGCTTCTGGAATGAAAATTGATTTGTAATAAGTAATTATAAAAAGTTTTATTAGCTTCTTTACAAATTTCAATTTCTTAATTGAATTAAATAGCTTATCCATTACATAGCCGATTGGTTTTCAAAACGAGAATCAATCGGCTATTTTTATGCCCGGATATTCAAAAACAGAC
>BLMD01000017.1 GCA_011959925.1 Lachnospiraceae bacterium | reverse complement strand
TACTTGAGTTTCCGCAGATTTATCCACAGAACCCTAATACCTTCAGCTTTATTATAAACAACTTTCAAAAAACGCCCAAAATATAAGGAATCCTATTCCTTTTTGATGTAAAATTTAATCACCACAAAAAAATCATACTAAACAAAAAGAAGGAGGATTCCCTGTGGTTAATTTTACATCAAATACTTATCAAATGAAACGGGAAATTTTGTCTTTTTCTAATAAAATTTCCAGAAACCTTCCCAAGCCGGAAAGAAAGTTTATGGCTGACATGAATTATGGTATTCTTTCCTCCGGCAGCTGTATTCTTACCGATATCGTTGACCAGTTACAGGAACCTTCCAGAAAGATTAACATTGTTGACCGTCTTTCCAGGCATCTTGCAAAAGGAACACCCAAAGAGGCTCTGAAAGCTTATCTGACACAAGTGAAAAAATGGTGCCCGGACCAGCCAGTTATCCATATCGATGACAGTGACGTTGTCAAACCTGACGGTTACAAATTTGAATCCCTCGGCTGGGTGCGCGATGGCTCACAGAGCACTGCAGCAAAGAATGTTTATAAAAAGGGATATCATGTAACGGAAGCGACTGTACTTACAGACAGCAATCATCCTGTCAGCATCTTTTCAGAGATCCATTCTTCTAAAGAGAAGAATTTCACTTCCATCAATGATGTAACCTTCTCTGCAATGGAACGTGCGAAAGCACTGTTCGGAAAAGCAACCTTTGTCATGGATCGTGGTTATGATGATAATAAAATGTTCCTGAAGTTGGATTCCATTGGGCAGGATTATGTGATACGTCTGACTGCAAAGCGTAAGCTTCTGTACCACAATAAGTGGGTATTTGCTACGGAACTGCGCAACCGCAGGAAAGGCAAGGTGAAACTCCCTCTATTTTATAAAGGGAAGATGCATGATGCTTATCTTTCCCACATAAAAGTACAGATCACTGCTTCCAGAAAAGATATTTATCTCGTCCTTGTCTATGGCATTACAGAACATCCAATGATGCTTGCAACAAACAAAGAGATCAAATCGAAAGATGATGTAATAAAGGCTGCAAAACTTTATTTTTCCAGATGGAAAATCGAAGAATATTTCCGTTGTAAGAAGCAGGTGTTCCAGTTTGAAAATTTCCGGGTACGGAAACGAAAGGCAATCAATGCATTAAATTTTTACATCACTTTGTGCATGGCATTTCTGGGACATATATCTATGAAATCAGAAACCAATATGTTAAAAGTTGCAATTATACGAACTGCCGATCCGATTAAAGAAAAAATAGTATTTTGCTATTACCGGCTGGCAAAAGGCATCTCAGGCATACTTTCATATGCAAAAGAAGGCATCAGACTCTGGTTCAGGACAAAGCGCCCTGCATACCGTCAACTCTGCCTTAAGCTGGCTGTTTGAATAGATAAAAGAATATGTTTCCCAAAGTCCGGTTCCGGCGGGGCTTATTAAAGTGCCTCTATTCATAAGACTGCTGCTCTATATCTTTTCAAGATTTGGCAGATTGGTGCTTTGGGAGATTATATTCATTTTGGAATTACAGTTTGCGGAAACTCAAG
>BLMD01000016.1 GCA_011959925.1 Lachnospiraceae bacterium | reverse complement strand
CGTACGGTGGTGTGGGAGGTCGGTAGATAAAATAATTATCTACCTCCTACCCGATGCCCAAAAACAGGAGGTAAATGCTTATGGCAGATGATAAAACCACGAAAATGCCGGAGCAGCCGGTAACAGATACCGGGCCGGGCAAGGAAACTCCGCCCGAGCCGGAGAAAACGCCTACTCCCCCGGAGGCCGAAAAAAAGACGGAACAGCAGGCAAAGAGCCCGCAGGTGTCCGTCTATGACTTCGCTGAAATTATGAAAGGAAAGAAGGCCGAGGAACGGGCGGCGGCTTCTGGCGGGGAAAAGCCTGCCCCGGCAAAAACGGAGAAACCGGAAAAGCAGCCGGAGGCTCCGAAAAAGTCCGAAGGAAAACAGGAAAAGCCCAAAGAGCCCGAGCAGCCGAAGCGCCGGGGCCGTCCTCCGAAAGAGGATAAGGACAAGACCGCCGCTCCGAAGCCCAAAGCCCCCGCACAGAAAAAGCAGGAAAAGGCACCCAAAGAGAAACCGGAGAAAAAAGCGGCTCCCACGGTGCAGGCCGCTCCTGCTCCGAAGGAACCCGAGGGGCCGAAGGAGGCTCCCCGCCGTGGCGAGGAACAGATCGTATATATCAAGCTGAACGAGCTCCACGCCTTCAAGAACCATCCCTTTGAGGTCCGGGACGATGAAGAAATGCGGGCTATGGTGTCCAGCGTCAAGGACAAGGGCGTTACCCAGCCTGCTATCGTCCGTCCCCGTGAGGATGGCGGCTATGAGATCGTATCCGGCCACCGCCGCCAGAAGGCCAGCGAGCTTGCCGGATATGCGGATATGCCCTGTATCGTCCGCAACCTGACGGACGATGAAGCCATCACGCAGATGGTGGAGGACAATCTGAACCAGCGCGAAGAAATCCTCCCCAGCGAGCGGGCCAAAGCTCTGAAAATGCAGCTTGAGGCCATCAAGCACCAGGGCTCCCGCACTTCGGTCCAGATTCGAGCTGTTGACAAACCCCCCCTAATTTCGTAAATGTCACAAGATATCATGAT
>BLMD01000015.1 GCA_011959925.1 Lachnospiraceae bacterium | reverse complement strand
TTTGATTATAACAGAAATTTTATGGATTTGCATTAAAGTTAGTGCATATGGGGGTCAGCCCGCCTCGGCGGTATCGGTGGTGTTGATTTCAATGTACTCGGCAATCTTGCGGAACTCGTCCGCGAACTTGAAATGAACGCTGATATTGCCGTTTTCGTAAACCTTGATATGGTCTACCAAGTCCGTGAGGATTTCACGGGTCAGCGTTTCGATGCTTTGATACTTTGCAAAGGCTACCAGCGCGGGATGCTCCTTGTCAACGCCGTTTGCCAGCTCCGCACGTTCCGCGTTCAGCCGGGCCAGCACATCCGCAAGCTCGGCGGCCTGCCGCTCATAATCGGCTTTCATATCCCGGTATTCCTGCTGGGTGATTTCCCCGTCTTTCCAATCTTGATACAGTGACTGCTTGTAGCGGGTTATCCTGGTCATTTCCTTTTCCTTTGCGGCTATCTGGTCGTTAAGGCGGTGGGATTGACTTTTTTTCAGCGGGGCCGAATTGATACGGGCTATCAATTCCGAATAGGAAACGGCGGTGTTCACTTGATACTGGATAGCGAACAGAACGGCGGCCTCCAAGCGGTTGTGCTTGATAGAGTGCATGGAGCAGGCCGTCCGGGAGCGGTTCTTGTAAGTGGAGCAGGCGTAATAGATATTTTTCCCGCTCTGGCTGCGGGTGATGGATTTCCCGCAATCCGCACATTTCAGAAAACCGCTGAACAAGTGAACTTCCCGCCCTTTGGGGGATGTCCGGGTATCGCGTACCAGCAGGGCCTGCACCTTATCAAAGGTTTCGTGGGTGATGATAGCCTCGTGAGTATCGGGAACGCGCACCCATTCTTCCTCCGGCACAGCCTCTATCTGGTGTACCTTGTAGCTTTTCACCCGGCGGCGGCCCTGTACCAAATCCCCGGTGTAAATGGGGTTGGTGAGGATTTCATGTATCATGCGGGCTCCCCACATGGGGTCGTCCGCCACAGCCGAGGAAACGAGCAGGCCCTTTTTCCGGCGGTAGGCCGTGGGGCTGGGTATGCCGTGTTCGTTCAGATACAGCGCGATGGCCCTTTTAGACGAGCCTTGCAGGAGCATGGAATACACGCGCTTGACGATTTCAGCCGCATCCGCATCTACAATAAGCTGGTGCTTGTCCTTTGGGTCTTTAATGTAGCCGTAGGGAGCGAAAGAGCCGATGTACTGGCCGTTGCGCCGCTTGTAATCGAATACCTGCCGGATTTTCTTTGAAGTCTGATAGCAGTACTGGTCGTTCATTACGTTAGTAATTGGAACGATGATGCTATTTACACTATCCGGGTTGCGGTAGCTGTCCACGCCCTCGGCCAAGCTGATAAAGCGGATGCCCATTTGCACAAACAGGTTATCAATCAGACTCCCCGCGTCACTGTAATTCCGGGCAAAACGGGAAAGGTCTTTCACCACAACGCAGTTGATTTTCCCGCTCATTACATCGCCCAGGAGCCGCTGGAAACTTTCACGCTCCGTATCGGTTCCCGTGTGCCCGTCATCCACATACTCGGTATAGCTTTCAAATTCTTCAACGTGGTTGTGGTGAAAGTCATTGAGTATGTCGCGCTGGTTTTTCACGCTGTTGCTATCGTCAAGGCCCCGGTTGATTTTCTGTAAGTCCTCTCGGGAAAGACGGATATAGCCGCCCATTTTCCAGCGCCGGATAGTATATGTAGGGGTAAAAGTCTGCTGATACCCTCTGTTTTTAGCTCGTGCCATTGTTCCTCCTTCCCTATCACATTACACTTATATTATAACTCTGCCTGGGGCAATCAACAAGGATGCCGATGCCTCGGGACATTTTCGAGCTGTTGACAAACCCCCCCTAATTTCGTAAATGTCACAAGATATCATGAT
>BLMD01000014.1 GCA_011959925.1 Lachnospiraceae bacterium | reverse complement strand
CCGCTGGCGGCAGGTTTCCTACACCCTCCCTCGGAACCGGACTTACTCCTCTCGAAGTATCCGGCTCCCCATTAGTAATTGACGTATTGATTAGTGTCTGTGTATTCTTTCATGGCACTTGCTGCAAACAACAAGCGTTTTTCTCCGCTTCTTTTTCATCACGGTTTCCCAATCAGAATTACCCAACTCGTTTAAGTTCCGTATAACGTGAACTTCATACAAATCGGCTTCTTTACACCCACATAATTCACAAACTCTGGCATTGAGCCGTTGTCTGATAGTGGTTTTCCAGCTAAATTTCTTTCTCTGATAAATAATGTCACTCGCTTCGCCACGCTTGCAGTCTGCGATTTTAACAGGGCGAACACGTTTAGTCCCTGCTTTAGTTTCATAAGGGACAGACCATGTTTTCCCGTCTTTATACTGGCGAATGATTTTGCGGATACTGGTTTTATGCTTATTGGCAATCGTCTTTAAGCAACTGTACTCCATGAGATAGCAGAAGTAGTCCAGCGTGTGATAATCACAAGCTAGATTGTAATAGTTGCATAATCCTCTTGCTTCGGCATTGTACTGTTCCACAATCTCGTAATCCGCAAGGTTGAGAAGTCCGGCTCTGTGTATCGGCTGAAACTCCCCGTTTTCCTGCTGGCGAATGACTTTCTTTGCAAACATGAATTTTTCAATCTTTTCCGTATGGGGAATAGACAAGGCGACTTTCATGTGCAGGGTACGGGATTTTCTCCACGTTCCGTTTTTCATTCTGTGACCTTTGACTTCCTGATTTCTGCGGACACAAATATCATAGCCAATGAAGCGGACTTTTTCGGAGCTGTGCGTTATCAGCGTCTTTTCCTCGCTTAGAGTTAATTTCAGCTCTGTGCTTAGAAATTCAGCGATTTCGGCTTTCAATTCCTCACATTCCGTTTTTGTGCCGCACACGCCTGCCAGCCAATCGTCCGCATAACGGACAAAAGTAAACTTCTTGTTGTCGGCAGGTTTGCAGGGCAGATTTCTCATAGCTTTCTTCTGCGCCCTATGTTGGTCAATCAGTTCTTGTCTTGCCGCTTCATCAGCGGTATGGTCAATCCAATAGGACAGTCTTTTTAATTCTTTGCTTGCCGCATGATATTCCGGTGTCTGATATGCAGACCTCGGTTTATCAAAGCGTTCTGCGATTTCCCGAAACTTCTTGTCCAGCTCATTCAGATAGATATTTGCAAGTATTGGAGAGCAGATACCACCCTGCGGAGAACCGCTGTAAGTGGCGTTGTACTTCCAATTCTCGATATACCCAGCTTTCAAAAACTGGCGAATGATGTTCAGAAAACGACTGTCTTTGATTTTCCTGCTCAAAATTTCAATCAGTTTTTCGTGATTGATGTTATCAAAACAACCTTGAATATCGCCCTCGATAAACCAAACCACGCCCGTGAAGTCAGAAGAAATCTGACGGAGTGCGGTATGACAGCTTTTGCCCGGTCTGAAACCGTGGGAATGACTGTCAAAGACAGGTTCATAGATAGCTTCCAAAATCATTCTGACAACTTCTTGCAGGAGTTTGTCACGGAAAGACGGGATACCCAGAGGGCGGAGTTTTCCATTTTTCTTTGGAATATACTCACGCCTTACAGGATTAGCCTTGTAGGTTCCGTCCTTTAATGACTGGATTAACTCTTTTACATAGAAGTCACTGAAACCGTCTGCGGTATCGTCGTCGATACCCTGTGTTGTTGCGCCTTTGTTTGCATAAAGTTTCTGGTAGGCGGCGTAGTAAATATCTTCACGAAGCAAATATCTGTAAAGCCTTGTGAACACGCCGTCTTTGTGTTCGCTGGAACACTTTTCAATACGCTCTAAAATTTCAGATGTTGGTTTCATTGAGGTTTCTCCTCCCTTTCATTCCTACATTTTAGATGTTACTAACTGGCTCCCTTCGCCATGTAAGCGGCTTTCCCGCATCCGAATTTACGGCATTCCCTGTCAATTCAGGGTTCTCAAACTACTATGGAGCCTCCGTTACCATATCCGGCAAATGAGCCGAACTTAGGCAATCCCCAGTTAGCACTGTGCATAGGTTAATGAAGATTGTCGGATATGCTTTCGGTTCTTTGTGACGTGTTCTCACGCCTGTTTCATAACGTGTTGGCAGTTGTCCCGCCGTGAAAGATGACGTGACAGCGTTATGACATGGGTTTCAGGACTTTTCCCACACCTGCAAAAAACAGGAACTGGAACCTTGCATTCGATAAACCCAATCTTATCCTCATATCTTCTTAACATTAGGAAACAGTCGCACCTAAGTCCTTTGGTGACTATTCCTTTTTCTGCCATGCGCTGTTCCCGTAAAGGATTTCTCCTTAGTCGGTAAGGCAGATTGTTTCGCACACTGCCGTGTGCGGCAGTACCTTAAACTGCTTTGCACAGCGCCCTATCTGGGCGCAC
>BLMD01000013.1 GCA_011959925.1 Lachnospiraceae bacterium | reverse complement strand
CTCGAGCTCTGCCCCCAGAGCGTCGAGATCTTCGGCCAGAGCCACGGCTCCGGTCTTTGTCTGTATAGTAACCTCGAGCGCATTGTCGACGGTTGCGAAGTATTCCTGCGTAATTGTCGAGGGCGTCAAACCGTTGTACGGCGGCAAATAATCGGCCACATTTGCGATCGCGATAGAGTAGAGCACGGGCTCCGCGTTCTCGTCCAGTTCGTCCACCGCATAGATACCAACTTCATTCACATAGTAACCGGCTGTGAGCGCCGCATTTGATACGAGCGCCACCAATTTGACGCATGTGTCCGAGGCCATAGAGATAGAGGAAAAAGGAAACTCTTGTTTTTGTGATTTCAGGCTCGTGCGCGCCTGAAGGCTGCCTCTAGTCTTTTCGGACTCGGTGTAGGTCCCGGCTCCGGTCACTAACTTGGTGAATTTGAGCCGTGCGGTTCCGGCGGTCGTCGCTGCTAAAAGGGCGGCGCCTCCGGTTGTCATAATAGCGTTGTTAAAATCTGCCATTTTGTTGTCATTCCTCCTTTATTGTGTTTTTGGTGTAATATATTTGTGAAACTCCGGCCCCGATTGCGGAGCGCTGAGTCTGCACCTCTGCGAAGCTCTCAACCGCTGCCGTGCGGCTTTGAGCGCTGCCTGCTGCCGTCCCGACATTTGCCGTTGTGCCGGCCGTATATGCAAGCGTGAAATGATCCTGAATACTGTTTTTACTGCTGTATGATCCCATTGCCGTTCCGGCGTGCTGGTCTGAATGTGCGCGCCTTGTCTCGTGGAAATGGTCTAATACTACGCATTTACTGTGTGAGAGCTGAGCGGTCCCGGCGTGCATTATCTGGTCGATTGTCCGGGTGACTTCTATCATTTCCACATGGTCGCGGGCGCTTTTTACCTTGTCGATCATGTTCAAAAAGTAGGCCATGCCGTCTTTCGTCAGCGTTGCGCTCGTCTGGATCTTGAACCAGAACGGCTCCCCGCCATATTCAAACCACGGAGTAACCTTACCCATTCCGAAGGCTGAGGTGATAAGCTCCTCAACGGCCCACTTTGTACCGCGTTTTTCATGTACCCGGTAGCAAGTCCTTACAACGGCGCGCTTCGTCTCCAGAGAAAAAGCGGAGTCCCACCAATCAATATTAAATTCCCACGCCATTTCATCGAGTTGGGCGTGGTTCATATTGTCGATCTGGTCCCATTTTCTCAGGATCCGCGAGCGCTTTGCCGGTTCTGCCAGAAGGGCGTCCATAGCCTGAGAGAGTGCGGCGTTTGCCTCGTCTCCTCGCATGAATTGAGGCAGCAATTTCAGCATGTTCGGGTTAAAAATAGTCATTCTTGCCATGCTCAGCCCTCCACTTCATGTGATACTTTCAGCACTCCCGAGAATTTTGCAACGGTAGTAGGGGCGAGCTCTGTATATACCGGGCTCGTGATTATTACACGATCGGCCCCGGTCAGGTGATTGCCGTCGCTATCCTCGGGGCACAATATGAGCTTTCTTAAATAATCCGGGTTTATATTCCGGTCCAAACTGCTGCCTTGCCAGTATATATATTGGTCGATTGAGCCGCCGGATCCTTCAATATTTTCAACGACGGCGGTCTCGTTTGCCGGCGTCGTGTAGTATGTTAGCTCAATGTCATAGCTCTGCGTTGTCGGCGGCGTCACCTTTACAAAATCAGTGAGCGGCCGCACATCGTCGGCGTTGCAAGCCTCCAGCACTTTATTGAGAATATTCTGATCCGGTATTTGCCCGCCGTACAAAATCGGCGTTATAACTACGACGCCCGGGCTCGGAGAGTCCACATGTGCGTCGGCCACACTGGAGTCGGCAGAGATAGCAAAATACCGGTATGCGTTTTTAGGACCGGCTGTAGACTTTCCAGACGGGGAGAGCCGGATCCTCTGTCTCAGATCTTCGTCGCGTTCTACGTCGCCGCCTCCGGTTGTTTCTGCTGTGTTTGAAACTGCGTCAATATACGGGATCAGGTCCACCAGTACATTGATCTCGCCTTCTGGTATTTCGTTGTAGTTGCTGCCTCCTTCTGTGCTTTCTGCCTCAATGTCAACATATAAGGAACCGGCCTGCAGCACGGCCGTCTCAGTCGTGGCAAAATATCGGGTATAGTCAGACGTCGCTCTGGTTCCTTTGGGAATTATAATGTTTTGGTTTACTGTTTCTTTCAGAGAGAAGCGGAGCGCTGTCGTTGCCGGCATTGCCTCGATCCGATACACTCCGGCAAATTCTCCCAGAGCGTCGAGCACTTCACCGCGGGCATAGCGGAGCGTTGCCTGCTTCGCGGAGTCGTTCATCGTCGAATATAGCGCCAGAGTCAGCGCCGCGAGAGCTTCTCCGAAAATGCGCCGCTCGTCCCCGGGGTATAGCTCCTCGGTGACTCCGTTCTCCAGAACATACATGATAAAATCATATATTTGCCCGGCGTCAGTCTCGATAAATTGCAATTCGCTGGTTTTACTCATTGTCCTCCTCCTCTCTTAATTTGATTTGTGTTAATGTGGAAAAGTCCCCGAGCTGGGCGTCTGGAGCGGTAAACTCTGCCGCCTCAATCTCAACGCGGGGCTCGTATGTCTCGAGTACCCACTCGGCCTCTGCAATCGCGTCATTTTGAGCAGTCGCGCTCGGGGCGTCTGTCATAGTTGCGTCGAGCCCTTTTATACGGTCGAAGGGGTTTTCTCCTCTTGTTATTTTCAGCAGATTGGCCGCGCATTGCCGCGGATCTCCGTTATTACTTGCCAGCATGTGCTCGCCTCCTTTACGATACGAGGGACAGCGTGCTGATATATACCCAGCCATCGACTTGCGGGAGATACGCCTTGTCGCCCTTAATTTTCCCGACTTTTAAGACTCTTTTTTTCTCCTCTGCGAGTATCTTCTGGCCGTCTGTGTAGTAATTTCCGGTCAGCTTCACGCTGCTGCCTACTGATATTGTCACTTTTTTGCCCTTTTTCTTTTTTGCTTTCTTCTCTGCCTTTTTTGCCTCAGAGGCGGCAGCCCGGGCTCCGGCCTCGCCTTTCGTCTCTTTGGTGTTTACCTCCTCGAAGGTTAGCCCTATTGTAGCGAAGCGGATCCTTCCGAAGTCGTCAAGCTGCGCGCCCGAGAGACTAACGTCCGTCAGTCTCGTGTCTCTACCGAAGCGCCGGCCATGCAAATATAAAACGCCGGTTTGTTTGATAAGAGAGCACCAGCTTTCGTATTCACTTTGCGGATTGACGCCGGCCCCGGCGTGCACGTCTACGTCAAAAGTAAACGGCACGAGCTCAGTCGTTTTCTTTTTGCTCTTTGAGTCGTCGCCTTTTATCGTGGTAGAGGTAGAGAAGTTTTTGAGCGGGTTTACTTTCTTTGTGGAGACTTCGAAGGTTTTGCTTCGCCATTTTGCCATGACTGCCATGTGATCGCCTCCCTTAACTTAATTTTGCAAATACGAGCCCGGTCTGGTCCTCGAATATCACATACGCCACGGCCGAGCCCTTCGTCAGCTCTGTGGCGTCGATGTATTCCGCTATCTGAATACTTTGAGATACGAGCTCGATATTGCTCATAGGTGCAACGCGCGCCGTTTGTCCCTCTATACTCAGCACCGTGCCTTTTTTTATATTTCCGTCCATTAGTAGCCCTCCAGCTTTCGCCTGAAAAATATCTTTGTTTTATTTTTTCCGTAATCGTGCCGCACTTTATAAATAAAATAGGCGCCGCTCCATGAGGGCGCCTGCCGGTTTTTGATATTTACCATAATACCGGGTGCATATTGCGGCATGAGGGATCCTTCAATGCTGCCAGATATAAGCATTTTATTTTTTTCTCGCAACTCACTGGCTGCGAAGCGGATCGCCTCGAGGTTGCTCTGGCATGTTATCGGCCTATCGGGCGTCCATAATCTCGCGTTACCCTCTGGGGCTTTGAAAATTCCACTATACGGCCCGCTCGATACTTTCGCGGCGCCATATTCCAAAAGGCTGCGATCTTCGCACTCAACCACACAACCGGCTGTGTCGATAGTTGCGGCCGGTTCTACGCTTTCGAGGTACGGCTCGTATGCGGCAATGAGGCGGCCGTCGAATATTATGAGAGCCGCGCGCTCGAGAGTGCATAACTGCCCGAAAAACTTAAAATCTTCTTGCTTTTCCTGCGCTCTGTACTGGTATGCAATGTCGTCGAGGCCGTAGCTTTCAAACTCCAGCCCGTGACGCGCTGCTATTTCCTCGCCGATTTGTGCGAAGTGAACGCGCTCCCACGGT
>BLMD01000012.1 GCA_011959925.1 Lachnospiraceae bacterium | reverse complement strand
CCAAAGTCCGCAAACCCGCATAAATACTAGGTTTGCTAAGCATTTTTGCTTATTCGAACTCTTTTTCCTGTTCGGTACAAGTCCTGTTTTTCATTGTTTTTTCTTACAAAATCGTATCTTTTTGATGCGTTTTCACTTCTCGTTTATGTGGTTTCAAAGCTGGTGTACCCAAATTGTACCCAGCATTTTTATTTACTCCTCCTCATCTACTACATCATCCATCTCTAACAAATCCTTTTTATCCTTTTTACCTTCCAATCGCTGTTCCATATCTTCTGTCATTTTTTCCAATGCTTCAAAAACTTGCTTATCTCCCTCGACACACAATTTATATAAAATTTCAAATCTTATTGTTCTATTAGTAGCTTTGTTGATTCCCTCGGAAGATGCAAGTTTATACTTTTTTATGTTTTCGTACAAGGAAGACATAATTTCATCTTCATAACTAATAACAAATTCATTCCGAAATTTGCTATAGGCAGACACAAATATTTTTATTTTGCCAAAAAAATTTTCAAATGTATTTTTGTTTTCTATCATTTCAAATATCACACAAAACAAAGTATACATTTGAGCCTTCTTTGAAATGAAGGATATTGTTGTTTTATCAATAATGTCATCAATTACATTCATTGCCTCTAAAATTTTATTTTTCAACACATCATCACTATCAAATTTATCTTTATAATCATCATAATAATTATTTATTTTTTTCCCATTAGTTTGGTCAACAATACCTTCATTTGCAAGAATAAATATTGAGCAACAGTATTCCACATCCTTCATCCGTTTAGCATCAGTGGAACTAAACAACTTTGCATTCTTCCAAAAATCATATCTAGATAATGCTTCACTTTTATCTCCAAACACACTGTCTTTGCTATGTCTATTCTCTTGTTGATTCAAATTATAATTGGTTAAATTCAACCTAAAAAACATATCTTTTATATTTGTTATTGTACACGCAGGATCAATTTCAACTATTGACATAGGATATTCCCAAATCCTATTTTTCCATACCTCATCCAATTCTTTAAACATTTTTCCTCCACAGGAATCTTTAATACTTTGGTTCGTTAGATATTTCATGTTTAATGCATATTCTCCACTAATAAAATCAACAATCGCATTAATTCTTTGTTGACCATCTACAATATGCGTAGAAGAAATACCTGTATCAGGATCTCTTTCAGCAGTCCAAAAATAAACTTCTGGAATTACTAATTCCATTAAGATAGTTTCAATAAGCCTAACATTATCCTGATCATTCCATACTGTTCTTCGCTGATAAGACGAATCTGCAAATAACTTACCTGCTTTAAAATCCCTATTGATAACCTCTATGGTACGTGTATTTCTCATAAACATATATTTCATTATAAAATCTCCTTTTTTATTTTTCTAATATTTTGAATGTTATAATCTTCAAAATCTTCCCAATTTCTATATATTCGATATGATATTTCGTGTTTGAAAAACAGTTCAGAATGTAACTTCTTCTTGGATATAGCAGCAGTTTCATTCCACTGTTTTCTACAACCGTCTACACACATAATGTTTCTTTCATTAATATATCCTCTATACAATTCATTATATAAATGCCGATATGTATTTTCAAATTTTGTCTTATAGGAATCTCTAAATTTTTTCCAATATTCATGAAATATATCACTGGAAATTATTGCTATATCCAAATCTGAAACTTTTCTAATATTTTCATCATCATTAAATGGTAAAAACATTTTCGATTTTTGAGAGCTTTCAGCAGGCGGCGACATACTATAACCAAGTTTTCCACTCCCTACCATCATTACTGAGTTAAAACTTACCCCAAAGCTTTCGCTTATAATCAATCGATAGTCATCAATCAAATGAATAACCGCATCTGGACTTTTCCCCATATAGCTTTCAAAATACCAATTGTCCGAACGAATAATATGCTTCGTATAAAACTGTTTCTCTGTTAATTGCTTTAAATCATCTTGTATTTCTCTAAGTGAATATACCATCGTTTTCTCCTTTGCAAAACTCATTTTCGCAAAATTGCCTTATTGAATGTGCTATTCCCCTTGCAAGTAAATATGGAACACCATTTCCAACTGTTTTGAACATATCACTCTTACATAATGCTTTATTAATAACATACTCTTTCGGTAATGATTGTATCGCCAATGCCTCCGCAACCGAAATTCTGCGTGCAAGATACGGATGCAAATGCACCTCATTATTTCCATATGCTGCTGTCGGTGAATATCTCCACCTATGCAATCTTTTAAATGATTTTTTACTCACATCTCCCTCTGGTATTGTTTCAAACCTATCCATTGATTTCGGCTGGAAGTAATCATTGGCATTATAGTGATTATAAACCTCATTCTTTTGAAACCAATATTCAATACTTAGCTCCGGAATAATGCCTGCAGGTTGCTCAATAACAGAGTTTACAGCAAATGGGGTTATTTCTGGCCAGTCACATTGACATCTATGTTCTTGATTATATTCCTGTTTCACACCCCAATCAAAATTTTTCTTCAATTTAAGTAACGCAATTTTACGATTTTGATCTATAAGGTAATATTTAACACCAAACAGAATAACCCTCTCGCGATCTTGCGGCACTCCATAATCTAAAGCATTTACAAGTTTATCAATTAGTATGTATCCCTTTCTTCTAAAAGAATCTTTTACTTTCTCGTACTCCTTACGATGTTTTTGTGTAGACCATAATCCTTTTACGTTCTCAAAAACAAAAAAATCCGGTTCTTGTTGCAATATAATGCGTTTATAGCTATTCGTCAACAATCCATTTTTTCCAGAAATTCCTTCATTTTTACCAGCCACAGAAAAATCGGGGCATGGCGGTCCGCCTATAAACCCTACAATTCCATTCTTTTTTTCCTGTAAAACCTTGTCCGTCAACTCAATCTTAGACTTACCTTTTAACAGACAATTAATATCATCACAAAAATATCCAAACTTGGGCGGCTTAATATTCATATTCTTTCGTGCAAATTTATAAGCATCCAAAAAATTATTATTATATTCATTGACAAATACAATTTCAAATTTTTCCCGTTCAAATCCCAAGTCCAAAAAACCCGCCCCTGAAAAGAAAGAAAAAATCTTAATTTTACCTTTTACTTTATCCACCATTACCATTCCTCATTTTGCATAGTTACTTCGAATATTGTTTCTTCAACCACCCTTACACACTCATCAACATTCTTCTGAATATCCTTCCCCCAAAAACGAATAACCGTCCACCCTTCAAACAGCAACCTCTTATTTATTTCATCATCACGTTCCCTGTTTCTGGAAATCTTGCTGATCCAATACTGGCTGTTATTGCTTTTTTCCAATCTCGGTTTTAACACTTCCCAATCTTTTCCATGAAAAAATTCACTATCACAGAAAATCGCTATCTTGTATTTCGTCAACGCAATATCCGGTTTCCCCGGCAGACTGCCGTAATTCTTTCGGTAACGATACCCTTTGCTCCACAGGGCTTTGCGCAGTTTTACTTCTATGCTGGTATCCTTCGCTTTAATGCGCTGCATATTCTTCCGCCGCTGTTCTTTTGTCAGGTTATCCATCGGTTTACATCACTATCCTATACTATGTCACTCATCAGCACCTGCCTATTGACACTGAATATATCTCTTATTTTCTGATGGGCATATGGCATTTCTTTATGCTGTTCCACCATTTTAATCACATTGGAAACGCTCATTGCTGAACCGTCTACTCCTGTTGCATCAGCTATATTTCTAAGCTGTTTATCAATACTGCTTCCAAAACCGCCCGCAATATAAGAGAAGAATGCCAGCGGCTTGTCCGATTTGCTGTAATTAACAATATTTCCAATATAATTATGCACCATGCGGTTATAATGGTCATTATTGATGGTATATTTATGATATGCCTTGTTATCCAATATCGCCTGATACCCATTTTCATCGGAAAGCAATAGCACATCCGGCGTTAAGCCTATTGGCCCGACATGGCGTGCTTCAAAACCAAACACATCCTGAAAAAGCTCAACTGTTGCTTTTTCAAATTCCGTTGCCTCATCACGCCCTTTAAAAGCCATTTCAAAATACTTTGTCATAAATGCACCGACAGAACCGTTTGGATATGTTTCAATCAATATATCCTCAACCGTTTTTCCATCTATACCAGTTCTTTGTACAATAAAGTCTACCACTCTTGGCGTTATCTTTGTAATTGGACGTTCCAACGATTCCGCAATATAAGCCTGACGCACCTTCTGTTTTGCAATAAGCATAGCTGTAATCGTCTGTGTCATAGCGAGATTACGACTGTCTTTTTTATGTTTAGGATCAATCCCATATTTCCGTTGAAAATACTCATGCTGTTCCGGGCGGTCAATGAAATTCGGTCTTTCACTCAAAATTTCCCTGACTTCTTCTCTTTTGTCATCAAGAATTTCTACCTTTCCATCCTCCCGCTTGGCAAGCTGTGTATATTCAAGCCAGTTTATCAGTGTATTTGCCAAATCCGTCAAGTGACTGTATGGGTGATCGGGATTGACTTTCCCCTTGGAAGATTGATACTTTGTAAAAAACTCATCTTCCAAACAGCTGTCTCCATAACTCCTGAACTGCATAATTCTGTCAACGATATAATTATAACATTTATCGCTTTCATTCTCTGCTTCTGTGACAACGATTTTAGCAATTTCTTCCTCTGTCAGATAACCGACTTTACTATCATCAAGCAATTTTAATAAAAAACGAAAAGGTCTGATTTTAAACCTGTCAGCCACCTGTACGCCTCTCCCAAGCGAAAACGCAGAGGGAAACTGATATTTCAATATCTGATTGGTCAACACATCTACCGGAGAGTCTCCATTCATAATTGCCTCTCCTGCCAGTGTCAGTTTAATTTTTCCGGTTGATTCCTGTTCAAAAATTAGTCCCAGACTGACAAGCCATGCTTTATATGTTCTTGCACCGCCTCCCGTCTGATCCCGCCTTTCACCTTTTCGTTTTAATCCTGCCGCTTCCAAAGCATCCTCATAAGCCAAATGCGAATCTCTCTGTCCGTTCCATTCCTGATTCAGCGACAAATCAGCAAACGCCGCTAATACCTCCGGCACAGAATTTAATTTTCTTTTTGGTCTTGTTACCCACCAATAATTGAGCATATCTTCATGCCTCCTAATCATCACACCCTGTATAAGCATCAATACTTTCGTATGGTATTCCTGCAAAGGTATTTAATATCGCTTCAAATATAACCTTTGCTCCTTTAGACGGTACGGCCATCCCTATCTGTTTCCTGACCGATTCCTTAGAGCCTTCAAAAATATAATCATCAGGAAATGTCTGCAACCTCGCCCTCTCCCTATTGGTCAATGCTCTCGGTTCTGCATAATGATAAATATGTGTTCCGCCGCCACCGGAGCCTGTTACTGTGTACGCTGGCTTGTCAGGATCTAATCTCTTATATATCTGACTGATTTTTGCCCCTCTTACATTCAACTTTAATCTTTCTGGAAGTTCCGCCGAAAACGCATTCTGCCCCGGCTTAATATAACTCAATCTCTCAACAACCTGCGCCGACTGCTTCGTCAGCTCATTGTTTGCCGCATCAGTGGAAATGGGCGGAATTTCTATTGCTGTTCTGCAAGTCACATCTACATCCTTATATGGATTGGGGCTTGGTATCTTAAATTCATAGGGTAAGTCTTTCCGTATTCCTACAATAATCATACGGTGTCTTGCCTGCGGAACGCCATATTCTTCAAATTTATATAAATTAGGATATATTTTATAACCTGCCTTAATCAAATCTTTCTTTATTTTCTCAAATGCTTTTCCTTCATTCGCACTTTTTAACCCGCCGACGTTTTCAGCCAGAAACCATAAAGGCTGATACTTTTTCAAAACCTTTACGCCATATGTATATAACGGTCCGAAAGTCCCATTAAATCCTTTCTGCTCTCCTACAACTGAAAAATCATTACATGGAAATCCAAATGCCAATGCATCAATCGCCCCTAATGGTTCTATATCCAGTTTTCTTACATCACTGCAAATAACGCTGTCGGTATCATCAGGGCATATATTCCTGCGGTATGTATTGCAAGTATCTAAATCATAATCATTCGCCCATTTATGGACTATTCGATATTCCGGATTATCTATCTTTGCAGTTATAGCGGCAAGCGCAAGACCCCCTGGTCCGCAAAACAGCTCCCCAAGTCTAAACTCCTTCACTTCTTCTGCATCCATCAAATTCTATCTCCATTCCCTAAAATAAATTCTCTGTTAAAGGAAACACCTAAAACATCCGCAACCTGCTCTATTTCCGGTATAGAAAAACTGCCTCTTTTCATTTTTGAATTAAAACTTTGCGGCGACTTTCCTAACCGCCTTGCTAATTCCGCCTCACTTACATTACACCTTACACATAATACTTTTATTTGTTCTGAAATAGTCATGGTTGTCCCGCCTTTCTTTACATATTATAAAAGATTCTTTTGATATTGTCAAAATAATCTTTTAGCTTATCTCATAAAAATTTGCCGGAATTCATCGGAATTATATATCATCATTTACTTACAGGCAGAAAATAATTTCTTCCCTCACGATTTCCTCCGCCCTAGCCCGAATATTTTCCATACTTGATACCCACAACATCTGATCTTGTGCCTTTAACTTCTCCGTCACTCCTCCCCTCTCCGCTATCTGCTCCACAAGCAAATCAAATCTCGTTTCTGCCTGCTCCTGTATCATAAGCAGATGTCTCTTTAATTCGCCTGATAACAACAGTCCCGAATAAATGCCCCGCCTATGGTTTTCCAAGTATGATTTCCGCATTAGACCAAACTTTCTCAACTCTCCCTCCGGCTCCGGATCAGGTATTAAATTCGGAATCAAATAATCCCCACATTTCTCATAAATTAGTTTCATCGTATATTCCTCTCTTCCTTAAAATTTACATTTCCTGTTGCCATCGCTTACTTTTTTCTGTCTGCCCCCTTTCCGGCATTTCCCTCTGTCTGTTACGCACATCTGCCTCTGATTTTGCGTTCTCCAATCGCTGTTTCATGGTTTTCGGCGCAAGCGACTTTACAAATTCCACAAACGCCTCCCCAAGTCCTCTTGATGCCACAAACCGCTTTAATTTTTCCACTTGGTCAGTAAGCGCAGCTATTTTTTTCTCCAGACTGGAAATCTTCTTTTCATACTTTTCCAAAAGATGGTTTCTCGATACCGACTTGTTAAAAGCATCCAGCAGCTTATTCCAGTCACTTTTCTTTACTTTGACATATTCCTCTCCGCCGAAAAGATTCGTTATCGGAACCGCCGCACTTTTCATGCTTTTTGTTTCCGCTGCCACTTCCTTTGAAATCATTTTAAATGTTTCCGCCCTTAAATCATGTTTCGCAAGTACCTCCTTTGCCGCTTTCTCTTTTGTTTCCGCTTCTTCAATCTGCTCTGTAAGTTTCTGTGCCTGTAACACCAGTTCATTGTTTTTCGCCTCCATTTCCTGCACCTGTCCGCAAAGTTCCGATGTTTTCTGCGCAAGATCGTCATTCTGCTGTTCAAGAATTTCCTTCTGCATATCCAACGCTACAGCCTGCTGTTCCAACTCCTCCACTTCACGCATCGCTGCTTTATATTCCGGCAGTGACAGATTATCCCTCTGTATGCCGAGGACTTCTATCTCAATCCCCTGCTCCCTGCACAGTTCTGTCAGATATTCCCTCTCCCGTTCCTGCCATGCGACAGTTTCATTCTGCTTTTTACTGACCGCTTTTGCAAATCCCATCTGCTGGAATGCCTTTGTCAGGCTGTTACGAGTCTTCATTCCATTTTTATATCCATGCGCCACAGGAATATAGTCTATATGCAGATGCGGCGTTGCTTCGTCCAAGTGCATCACACAGTTGAATAAATATAGATTCGGATTGCGTTCCTGAAAGGTCTTTGCATACCGATCCAAAACTTCTATCGCCGCCTTAGCCTCCTCTGTCAGTGCCCCATTTTCATCTGTAACCGGAGTATCTGTCTTTTTGCCTATCTGTACGATATTTTCATAAAATGTCTTTTCCTTGTTGCCGGAATTTTCTATCTCTTTCAGATAATCGTCTTTCTGCCTGTCTTTACGCTTCTGTGCCGCATTATAATCCCGAAGTGCCT
The DNA here is from genome assembly GCA_011959925.1 of Lachnospiraceae bacterium. GTDB lineage: Bacteria > Bacillota > Clostridia > Lachnospirales > Lachnospiraceae > Roseburia_B. Next base: position 9,944 of record BLMD01000012.1, on the reverse strand, counting down.
GCCCGAAACATTTCTCATAAGCATCTTTTAATGGTTCCTGTATGTAAATTCGGTTCCAAGCTGTTCTTTCCGGCACCACATTATTGCATATAAAATCTCTGTTATTATGCGTAAGATGTCCTCTCCCTTTTGGAAAAGAAATTGTTTTTGCCGCCAATGCATCACTCTCTTTCTCATATTTTTATGTATCAAGACTAACTACGGTTTTGTTACTTTTGTCAAAAGTAACGCCTTATTACTTCTGACGCATACGCATCAGAAGTAAGGCGCTCTCCGAGGGTAGTATTTGCCGCTGTCAAATACCGTCTGCCGGAAAAATCTTCCGACAGACAGCTCATTCCGGCAAAATACAGCCGTCATTCGCTTTGGGCAACAGTACCGAAGTTAAGCTTTTCGGAACCGTTCCATAAGCTTCCTTTTCAGAATTGAGTACCGAATATAAAAATTCGGAACCGCCTATTCGCCCATTGCAAAAGCAAACGCCATCATATCCTCGGACAATTCCGGCTCCTGCGTCTGCCCCATTCCGGCTACATCAGTCTTTTCTATCAGTTCTTCTGCATCAGAATGAACTGTGGAAACATATTCACTGAAACTGTTACGGATCTGCTCTGCCAAAACTTTCTGCAACTCTTGAATGATTTCATGGAATTTTTGTTCCAACGCCCTGTCCAGCATCTTCCCAAAAATATCTGTATCTTGCTCCAATGAAATAGCAGAATCGCTCACCGCTTTATCAGTTCTATCCCGTAGTTGCCCATCAAGAACTGCCACAAATGCATCAGAAAGTGCCTTCCCATAAGAACCGTCTTTTCGTGTGATGCCCTGCAGATATTCCCAAGTCCTGCGCTGGTTTTCATCTTCCATACAGAATTTTATGTTACTGCATTTATAGGTCTTCTTCATTCCATAACCTCATTTCTATACCGCCTGTCTGCGCTGTTTCTGCATTGCAAGGTACTCATATCCTTTGGCATTGGCACAGATGTCCTCAATAAAAGTCACATTCCCTTTTGAAGCAATATCACTGTAATGCCTGAGTAAGCATCCGCCGCCTCCAATCACATATAGATGCACCAAACTTTCCTTATACCCATAGTCAACCAGCCGCTTTAAAATATCTCCTGCATACCGTTCTGCAATCCGGCTGACTATCCTCGCCACACCATCCGTCCTGCCCTGCAAGCCATTTACCAGCATTGGCTCAATCATAATCTCCGGTATGCTTTCTCCTGCTACCTTGGATAATTCCTTTTGGATTTCCTTCATACAGATAGAAACACCGAATTTGTCCGTCACAAGGCTTTTCTCCAACGGTCTGCCGTCCACAATCTGCATCACGTTCATTGTACCGTTTCCAATATCTGCTATCATGTTAATGCCTTTCATGGAGCCGGCACTGCATACCGCCGCAAATCCCTGCGGGAACACTTCCACTCCGCACAAATTTACCCTGTAATTCTCTTTGCGGAATGAGAAGAACAGCTCCTGTTCCTGCATCAGATATTTCTTAAAATCTGCCGCCTGACTTTTCGCCCAAGCAAGCGGAAGTCCAGCCGCCAGCACCACTTTTGCCTCATGAAGACCTCGGAATTTCAGTTCCTCCGCCAATCCTGCCAGCGTAAGGATAAAGAAGTCCTGCGAATCGGTCTTGTTGCCCTGATAAATCAAATGGTTTTCCCCGATCACATAATACTTATCCTTATACTTGATATAATTCATGCTGACTATCGGCTCTTCTTCAAAGCATTCCACTCCTGTCCTGAATACCCTGTGCGCTGTTTTTATATTTCCGTAGCCGTGATCCAGCCCGATAATGATTTTTGTATTGTTATATTTCTGCATAATAAAAGTCCTCCATATTGTTGTTAATCTTGTTATTGCGTTTTCATTTTTTTCTGTTTACACCGTTTACAGATGGCTAAAAGTCTTGATTTTCCTATATTCTGCTGTAAACACACCGTTTACAAAAACGTAAACGCGCCCTGTAAACCGGATTAAAAAGAGTTTAAAATATACTGCTATTTACTCCTTAAAAGGTGTCTGCGCATTATCCGACAGCGGCGTAAATCCCTGTATATCGCCTCTTCGTTTCCAGCCACGCTGCAATCCATACTTTCCGAATCTGTGAGAACTGATTTTCTCCCACCCTTCAATGCAGGTATTCATAATGCTGTTAATTTCCTTAATCTCCCATTGTTTCGGTTCTTCGTACTCATGCCGCAGTGCTTCTCTGTAAATCATCTCGCTACATACATATTCGTCAGTACAATCATCCAGCCAAGCCTGAATAACACCCACCTTTGTATCTTCCGGCATAAACTGTTTCTGCATCTCCTTCAGATATTCTTCCATTTCCTTTGACAGCTTCAGCTCATGCGTACAATTCTTATAGATAACCATAGCCTCCGCCCACGCCTGCACAATATATTCCCTCGACTCCTTTTCGTCCTCAAGGATATGTTTCTCCACACGCTCCTGATGAACCAAAACAGGCGCAAATCTTCTGTTCCCCGTCCTGTCCAGCGGAAGAAAATCAAGATTGTTTGATGTGCCGACAAAGATACACTGTCTTGGTCTGTCCTCCGCATATGTCTGATACGGAATGCGATATGTTTCTTTCTGCCTGCTCAAAAAGGATTTAATATCTTCAATGCTTTTTGCATTGACAGTGGCAAGCATTTCCGACATCTCAATAATCCAATGCCCCTGCATCTTGCTGTAAACATTTTCATCATCCATACGCTTTAAATCATCCGTAAACCATTCATCATTGACAGCGAGAAAGCGAAAAAATGTAGACTTTCCAGCACCCTGACCACCTACAAGACAGACCATAATCTCAAACTTACATCCCGGCTCATAAATCCGGCGTATTGCCGCCAGCATCAAAAGCCGCATTATTTCCCTTGTATATTCATTATCATCTGTTCCAAGAAAACGAGGTAACAGACTTGAAATCCTGTTTTTCCCATCCCATTGCAAACATTCAAGAAACTCTCGGATCGGATGGTAACTTTTTTCACTTGCCACAATACTGACAGCCTTATTAATTGTCTTGTCACTGGAAATTCCATAATTTGTTTCTATATAACGCTGGATCCGGTACATATCCACATCGGTGATACAGCTTCCGTTTCGTTTCCATGACAGCGGCTTCACAATGTCGGTTTTATTGGTCAGCTCATTTTTGCATATGACATCTTTCAGAACCGGATCTCTGTATAAAATAGTCATGCAGTTTTCAATGGAGGATTTGACATTTCCTTTCTGTGTTCTTGCCAGCGATTCCAGCACATCCTCCACTGTACTCGTTTTCGCATCAAGCACTTCCCCGACTGCATCCCATAATTCGTTTTCTGCCTGTGCAGACTTTTCCTGCAATCTCCTCCACCTTCTTCCTATCTTTCAAAAACAATTCACGCCTTTCTGAAATATCTCCCATACACAGAATATCCAGCCAGTAATTGATAACCGGCTCTACATGGAGCATCTGCGCATAATCCTCTGAAAAAATAATGTCAGGCGGTTTTCCAATGAGAAAATGATTTACACCGTCAATCTCGGAAATGCAGTTTTTCAATATATCAACAGTCTGACTGCACCATTTTTCAAACCGTTCCTGAATGTGCATGATTCTCTTTTGCTCCGTCTTTTCTTTACGGATACACTCTTTTTCCTGCGCATTCAGCCCCTCATTTTTCTTTACATCAACAGGCAGAGTAAAATCCTCTACCAGCTTTAACGCCGCATCATACTGTGACAATCCAAACATCCGGGAAACATAATCAATCACATCTCCACCCACACCACAGGCAAAACAGTGATAATTTCTGTCAATCTTCATGCTTGGATGCTTATCATCATGGAACGGACAACAGGCAGTCCCATTTCTCTTAACTTTCAGACCATAATATTCTGCTGCCTGCCTTGCAGTCAGATGTTCCTTTACTTCTGAAAAAATATTCAATTTTACTGCTTCTCCTCCTTTTCATCCGGAAAAGCCTCTGTTATAATAAATCTGCAAAATATATACAAAGAGGCTCGTCCTTTTTGCATTCAGATTAGGTTGCGCCAACAATCTAATCCGTTTCTGAAATGCCCCTGTTGCCAGCAGGGGCATTTTCATTCTGTCCAATTTCTATTAACTGCTTTACCAATTCCAGCAGTAATTTTTCATCTTCCGCATTCTCATTTTTGAAATTTTCCAATATCTGCTCTAACACTTTTGCAACTCTGTTAGACATATAATTTCCGGCAGTTACCGTCACTTCCTGTCCCAATATAGCTTTGCGGTAATAATCTCCTTTGGGAAGTCCCGATAATATAATCCTTACTTCCACTTGGGCTTTTTCCTCATCACTCAGCCAGAATGCGATTGTATTACGCCGAAACCTTGCTTCACGCTTACACGCCACTTTCCTCACCCCTTTCCACTTTTCCAAGCCTGTCCGCAATTTTTATCTGTGCGTCCATAGATTGGTGACAGTAGGTTTCAATCGTAGTCGTTACTTTCCCATGCCCTAACCTTTTTGCAATCTCAACAGGACTGAACCCCATCTGCACGAGCATACTCGCATGGCTGTGTCTGGTACAATGGACAGTTATCTTTTTTACGCCTGACAGCTTAATCCCCCGCTCCATTTCATGCTCAAAGAAGCTCTTTGTCCGTCCTGCAAAAAGTCGTGTGCCCGCCCTTGCCCGATAGAGTGTTGAAATATACTCTTTGATTACCTCCTGTAATTCCTTATGTATGGTAATTACCCTTATGGAACTCTCCGTTTTCGGAGGCGTAATCAAATCCTCTCCGTCAATCCTCGCAAGGGATTCATCAACAGTAATCGTGCCTTCCTCAAAATTTACATCCTTTACCTGAAGCGCAAGCAGTTCTCCCAGACGCATCCCCGTCCAAAATAGAATCTGAAATGCAACCCATGAATCCTGCTTATCCATAATCGCATCGGAAAACTTCTGAAATTCCTCCAAAGTCCAGTATGGTCTTTCATCCGCCCTGCTCTTTCCCATACTTCCCGCTTTCCGGCATGGATTGGAGCGCAAATCATAAAAATTAACTGCATAATTTAAAATTGCACTAAGCTGGTTGTGTATGGTTTTCAGATAAGTAGGTTTAAAGCCTTTCTCTAGCATTTCGCCCTGCCACTTCCTTATCATGGGTGCAGAAATTTCATTGATTGGCGTACTGCCAAAATAAGGCAAAACCTTATCATTCATCACATACTCTTTCTGCTTCATGGTTGTTTTTCGCAGACGTTTTTCCATATCCGCCTTGTAAATCTCCCAAAAATCAGCCAGTGTCATTGTTGGATCGGAGGATTGTTGCAATAAGAAATGTGCATACCATTCTTCCGCTTCTTTCTTTGTTTTGAAACCTCTTTTCTGCGATTTCTTTTTTGCGCCAGTCCAATCCGTCCAACGGTACTGTATCCGCCAAGTACCGTTTGGATCTTTCTTCGCATTACAGCTCATACAACCACCTCCTTTGCCGCCCCGTACCATTTCTCCCTGAAATACTCCACAGGAATTTTCCCTGCAATCGTAAGAAATCCCCTGCCTGCCAAATCCCTGTTCATTTCCCTAAGAATCTTGTAGGATTTTCCCATACTCACACCGAGCATCCTGGAAATCTCCTCTGCATTGTAGTAAATCTTTTCATCCATACTTTTCCCTCTCTTTCTTTGTATTTGTTTCTGTGTAGTATCTTTATGTTTCGTTTTTATCATATCGTAACTTTTGTTTCTTGTCAATATCATTTTTGCTTTATTTTTTCCTCCTCATGTGGTATGATTGATTTAGCACAAATACACAGTTAAAATAGGAGGCAGACTTATGACCGTTGGAGAAAATATACGCCGCATCCGCAAGGAGCGTGGTCTTACCCAGAAGCAGTTAGGCGAATTAGTCGGCGCAAGCGAAGCCTATATCCGTGCTTACGAAAGCGGTAGACGCAACCCCAAGCCGTCATCACTTGAAAAAATAGCAAACGCCCTTGCCGTCAATCCAGAGGTATTGGAAAATTCCGATTTTGACATGATTAAAGCAATGCACCGCTTATTCCAGATTGCCCGGCAGTACAACGGACATCTTTTTGCGTGCAAAGACGAGGAAGGCAATGATACAGTTGGAATACGTTTTGAAACCCTGACACTGATGAACGCATGGTGCCAGCGTTACGAGAAATTTTTAGAAGATGTAGAAAAATGCAATGAAATCAAAGATGCAAAAAAACGTGGGGAGGCTCTTATTAAAGCCGAAACGGATTATGACCGCTGGATGGACACTTACCCCGAACAGCATGGAGATGCCTTTTTCGATCTCAGCATCCAGCAGCTCCACGACCAAGTTATGGAGGATACAGAACACCGTTTGATAAACAATAATCTGGATTAAAAAATCTGTACCCAAATCGTACCCACCGCCAATAAAAAAATCCCCGCAAGCCCTGATTTTTCAAGACTTGCGAGGATTTTACCTCTCACTCGAACTCAATTGTTGCCGGCGGCTTCGGGCTCATGTCATAACAAACTCGATTCACATTCTCCACCTCAGCCAAAATCCGGTCCGTCACTCTCTCAAGCACATCCCAGTCCACCTTCTCAACGGAAGCCGTCATAGCATCCACCGTATTGACTGCACGGATAATCACCATATATTCAAACACCCGTGCATTATGCTTCATGCCTACGGATTTAAAATCAGGTACCACGGTAAAATACTGCCAGACTTTTTTATCCAGTCCCGCCTTCGCAAATTCTTCCCGCAGTATTGCATCGGACTCGCGAACGGCCTCTAGGCGGTCGCGCGTAATCGCTCCGAGACACCTTACGCCAAGTCCTGGTCCTGGGAACGGCTGGCGGTATACCATATCATGCGGAAGTCCCAGTTCTACGCCGCAAGCGCGCACTTCATCTTTAAACAGCTGCTTTAACGGCTCCACCAGCTCAAACTTCAGATCTTCCGGTAATCCGCCTACATTATGATGAGATTTTACCATTTTTGCCGTCTTCGTTCCACTTTCAATGATATCCGGATAGATGGTTCCCTGTCCAAGAAAATCTATGCCTTTGAGTTTTCTTGCTTCCTCTTCAAACACACGGATAAACTCTCCGCCGATAATTTTTCGCTTCTGTTCCGGATCCGAGACATTCTCTAATTTCCCCAGAAAACGTTCGGAAGCATCCACGTAAATTAAGTTGGCATGCAGCTCGTCACGAAAAACTTTTACAACATCCTCCGATTCATTTTTTCGCATCAGACCATGGTTGACATGTACGCATACAAGCTGCTGCCCGATCGCTTTAATCAGCATTGCCGCAACTACCGATGAATCCACGCCTCCGGAAAGAGCCAGTAATACTTTTTTTTCGCCTACCTGCTGACGAATCAATTCTACCTGGTCTTCTATAAAATTTTTCATATTCCAGTTTGCTTTGGCATTACAGTCTTCAAAAAGAAATGTCTTCAATACTTCCAAATCCAAATCTTCGGCATACTGTTTTTCACACCTGGCTTGCGGATAATCAATAGAAATCATCGGATATCCGAGATCGTAAAGTTCCGGCCGGATTTCTACTGCCTGTCCGTCTACGACGCGGTTCCTACCGCCATTTAAAATAATACCTTTTACATTTTCAAGCCCATTTAATTCTTCCACCGTAATATCATGCGGGTGAATCTCACTGTACACACCAAGGTCACGAATATTACGGGCAAGTACCGTATTTTGTGTACTGCCCAAATCTAAAATTATAATTAAATCCTGTTTCATTGGCAACGCTCTCCTTATCTTTAATTTCCGTTTTATTATAGCAAATAACTATAGCGTCTCACAAGATTTTTTTGTTTTTTCCTGTCGTATTGCTTCCGCCATTACGTTACGTCTGCATGCCTGCCGGAACAAATAGATTTTCTTCATTTCCGACTCTGCTGCATCGTCGGATTCCCCCGCACACTGCAACATCTTCTGTATTGTAAGAACAAAACCTTACAGATCGCACAGCGCTTCATCCCTGGAATGTCCGGCTGATGTACCGCGTCCTTCTTTTTGAACATAGGCTTTTTTCGGCTTTACAAGTAATCTGTCATTGTAGATCCCACCGGCAAGCTTCCCTCGATAGTAGGTAAGAAACTCTCCCATCATCGCCCGATATGTTATTTCTTCCAACCCGGATAACTGCCCTAAAATAAGTTCCAAATAATGTTTACTGGATGCCATCTTTCCACTTCAACTTCTCATTCTATTTCATTATATATGTGGGCTGTAATAATTGTGTAGGTATAAGAATTTTTGCACGCACTGCTCTACCGCCATGCTTTTAGAAACAATCCTCTGCCTTTTCTGTAAGCCTGTACGGATTGAAATCCACAATGAACAAATAACGCCTCTAATTCTCTTTTGCTGTACAGCTTCACATCTCCGCTTTTTGAAAAACGGAACCAGAATTTATTTGCAAAAAATCGCATGATTGTTCCGAAGTTGGGTTCGGCAAGATACACAATACCGTTTTTCTTCAAAACTCTTCTGCATTCCTGTATAAATCCCCTGGGATTCTCAAAATGGTGAAATGCACAGCATACCGTTATGAGATCAATGCTTTCCTCCCTCCATGCAAGAGGATACGAAGGCTTTATTTCAAAATTCATATCAGGATAACGCATTTTTGCAGCATGAATCATGTTCTCTGATATATCGATTCCATTTGCCTGAATATTTGCTTTTTTTGATAATTCCCTCAACAGGGCTCCGTTTCCGCAGGCAACATCAAGAACAATGTTCCCATCCCTCAAATCTATTGTATCCGACAGCTCTTTTCTATGAAATTTTGTGTATTTTCCTTCTCTCGACGCATCATATTGAAACGCCAGTTTATTGTATGTAAGTCTTGATTCTTCTGTTTTCCTATTCATATCATTGTCCCTAACCCGATTGATCCGCCTGATTCGCCGATCCAATTATACACAAAAATACGGTCTTTTTCAATTTCCTGTTTAATCATCTTATTATACTCCTCTCCATTGACTCTTGCATATTCTTCTGTATAAAGCGAGGTAAGGTTTTTATAAAAATCATACATCATATTCATCGACTGTTTATTAGCAAATACTCCCTTTAATTTCTCGTTTCTTTGAACAAAATCTATATTTTTAAATTCTTTCCCTAAAAATTCTAATACATAATATGGTATTGGTGTTCGACTATCTTCGCTAATTTTTTTATCCGTTTCTGCTTTATTAAATAAGAGATATAACTTAATCATAGTGTCAATCGCCAACAATCGATCTATATTTAACGAAAAATCCTTATAATAGGCACTATTTAACTTTAAAACAGAACTACCCTTAGTAAAAGCATAAAATCCTTCTTTTTCAAAAGCAAGAAATACTTTCAACAACTTCTCTAAATACGATTTTCTTAATTATCTTTCTTTGCATCCTCAATAATGTTTTTCTTCAATGTTTCAATAGTATCCTTATTTTTTCTCAAAATTTTAAGTTGCCTATGTGCCTTTTCTCTTAATATTTTAGCCTCTCGATTTTAGGCACTTCCTGTCTAATCAAATCAGCATTCGTATCTTCCAAATTGATAAGTACAACTAATTCCTCTGCCGAAGCAAAATCTCTGATATTAGGTGTTTTTCCGCTTATTCCCTTTTCGTTTCTCCATTGTGGTGCTGTCTTGCCAAACAATGCCATATTAAGAATATCTGCTTCGGATGCGTATGTATACGCCATTTCCTGTGGGGATAATGTTGGTGTTATCAGAAATTCCTTTACCGCATCTGTATGAATACGGTAATTTATTTTTGATAGTTCCCTCTTGGCATCCCACCCAATCGCTAATCGGTTTGATTCTTCTTTCTTTAACCGCTGGTAGTCCTTGATAATATAGAGTTTAAATTCTGGTGAAATCAGATCGGAAAGAGCAC
>BLMD01000011.1 GCA_011959925.1 Lachnospiraceae bacterium | reverse complement strand
CCCGCTCCCCAGTATAAGATCAAGTAGGAAGAATGTAATGAAAAAAAGAGGTGGAGGCATGTTTTTATTTTTGTTCTGTATGAGTATCTTGACACCGGTGAGTACCGTTGTGGTCGGTATGGTGATGCGTAAGCATCCGGCCCGGGACAGGAACTGGGTGACGGGATACCGCTCGAGCAGATCTATGAAGAGCCAGGAGGCATGGGATCATGCGCAGAAATATTGTGCCGGAATATGGGTGAAAGAAGGTGTGGCCGCCACGGTGATCTCGGCGGCGGTCATGCTGGGATGTTACCGAGGGGACTATGAGACGGTGTCTGTAGGTGTGATTGCCGTACAATTGGTCTGTCTGTGTCTGTCGGTGATTCCGGTGGAGCTTGAGCTTCGGAAGCGGTTCTGATGTTAAAATGTGTTGCTTGCGGAAACGGGCGGTTTCGCCTACAGATGTTAAAATGCGTTGCTTGCAGCAACGGGCAGTTTCGCCTACAATAGTGGTAACAATTGAAAGAAAGGAGGCTGTCCCTGGATGCTCAACGAAAATATAAAAGCAATCAGAAAATCAAAAGGGCTTTCTCAGCAAGAGCTTGCTGTCAAGCTGAACGTAGTACGGCAAACGGTTTCTAAATGGGAGCAAGGATTGTCGGTTCCCGATTCTGATCGATTGATCGCTATATCAGAAGTGTTTGAAACATCCGTGAGTATGCTGCTTGGAGAGAATGTCATTGAGCCGGAGGCTGATGACTTAAAGGCGATTTCGGCAAAACTGGAGGTAATAAACCTACAGCTTGCGCAGAGAAAAATCATTAGAACGAGAGTTCTGCATTGGCTTCTTATCTCATTGTGCATAGTCATAACAGTAATTTTTGCGGTCTTATTGGCATCGGAAAGCTCTTATCTGGGGTGGGATTATAGTGATCCTGAAACCGCCGTTCTCGGAACCGCAGTTCACGCATTTGAATGGATGTTCGTACGGGGAGCGCCGATCGTCCTTATTGGTGCGGGCATTGGAGTTTTCCTGACACGAAAGAAGGAATAATTTGATGCGCATACTGGATTATGAGTAGAAAAGTTCATATTTGCAGGAATTTAGGAGCCGCGTGGTCGATACGCCGGCTCCTTTCAATATGAGAAGTGGAATGAGAAAAATATTTGTAAAATCCCTCCTTGTATTCTCTTGAGAATCTTGTTACAATAATAAAACACGTAGTTTTTTATAAGAGAAAAGAGGAAGTCGTATATTATATGAAGGAGAAACTTAAGAAATTATTTGCCTATTACGGGCCATACAAGAGATTATTCTACAGTGATATGTTCTTTGCAATCCTTGGGGCGGCAGTGATGCTGATCATCCCGCTGGTTGTAAGGTATATCACGAACGAGGTTGTGTACTTTGAGGCTTCGAGAGCGAGGGAGTCCCTCATGATGCTCGGAGGAGTGATGGCTGCCCTGGTGCTGCTTGAGATCTTCTGCAATTTTTATATTGCGTATTTCGGGCATATCATGGGTGCGAAGATGGAGGCAGATATGCGCCGGGATATCTTCGGGCATTATCAGAAGCTGACATTTGCATTCTATGATAACCAGAAGGTGGGGCATCTCTTGTCCCGCATCACCAGCGACCTGTTTGATATCAGTGAGCTTCTGCATCACGGGCCGGAGGATCTGGTGATCTCAATTATTAAGATCATAGGTTCTTTTGTCATTCTTCTCGCGGTCAATGCGAAGCTGGCCCTTGTGGCGTTTGCATTTATCCCGGTGATGGCGGTGTTTGCCTTCTATTTTAATGGGAAGATGGGCAAGGCGTTTAAGAGGAACAGGGAGAAGATCGCGGAGATCAACAGCCAGATTGAGGACAGCCTGTCAGGGATACGGGTGGTGAAGTCGTTTGCCAATGAAAAAGAAGAGATGAAGAAGTTCAAGAAGGGGAACGACAACTTTGTGGCGGCGAAGAAGGTCAGTTACAAGTATATGGGAATCTATAATTCCGGACTTGGAGCCATGAGTACGCTGATCACGGTTGTGGTTTTGGTCACGGGAGTGCATATGATGCTGTCGCAGACGGTGGCGCTGACGGATCTGATCACATTTCTTCTGTACATCAACAACTTTACAGATCCGGTCAAGAAGCTGGTGACATTTACTGAGCAGTTTCAGAACGGATACTCGGGATTCGAGAGATTTCTTGAGATCCTGTCCATAGCTTCTGACACTCATAGGGTATCCGGTACAGCTCTGCCCATACCTTATAAAAGGAATATGTAATATCCGGAAACAGGACCGGCTTTTCGGAGTTAAAAAACGTCA
>BLMD01000010.1 GCA_011959925.1 Lachnospiraceae bacterium | reverse complement strand
ACCAGGGTGTGTTACGGACTTTCACCGATTAGATTGCGCCCATACTGGGCGCACGAAAACAATCGGGAAGAACCATTGTTTGATTCTCCCCGACAGTACAAGTTCTTTATTTACAACATCAAAATTTATTTTTCAAAATCAAAGCCTTATGGCATTGCCTGAAAAAGGATGCGCCTGTTCAAAATCAGAAGCCTCCCTGCTGATTTCTTCCGGCGTTTTCCTGTCAAAATACCCTCTTTGCCATTTTGTATAATCAAATTTTTCTCTGATAACAAAGGAAATGAACTGCTCTGCCTCCACAATTCCCATTTGATCTGTCAGGCATTTCATGCCCCTGTTCATAATTTCAACCATATTTGCAGACATTTAATCCGCCTCCGTTTCTGTTACAAATTCGATTGGCGTAACCATTTTTATTTCATTCGTTTGATACTTTAACAGCCGCTTATCCGTGGATATAAAATAACTGCATTCCGCATAAATCGCCGAGGCAACATGACAGGCATCTTTAAATTTGATGCCAGTCTCCATAATTTTCTGCGCTTTTTCTTCAATTTCTTTTTGGCATCTATCCCCTACATATACATGCGTATGTTTGTTCATAAACTCAAAAATTGTATTTTTTCGCATTTCAAATGGATTCTGGCTGCATTCGTACCTAAGCATATACGATGCGGCCATTTCCAGTTTTCTTTCTTTTATCAGGTTTTGAATATGAAGCTTACACTGCGTTTCCATTGCTACTTTCAACTGTGACTGATCATCATACGGCCTGTTGAAACAACACATATCAAGATAAACCCTCAACACCGCACCCCCTCTTGTTTTTTAATTATAGCATAGATCTATCATTATGCAACTTGGTAAATCCTTGATTATTTCAAAAATTTTTCATTTCTGCCAAATATATTTCTAACACCTATTTGCATATAGGAATAATATATTTTTGAAAAAGATTATCTGCAACGCATAATTCTATATTTTTTTGACAGCAATTTTGACAGCAACGCCAACAGCACAATAGAACACAGAATAACACTATATGCACGAAATGTCTGAAAAGCCGAAATCCACAGCATGATATGATACCAAAAAACACCACATAAAAGCGATTCTTATTATTTAGGTTCTGGTGGGAGACCGTGCAGGTTCAAGTCCTGTTACCCGCACCAGAAAGTTCTTACTCCAACCAGCACCAAAAAAATTTGATAAGCGGTTGGGTATTGAAGATATGAAGTCCATGAGCAAATGCTCATGGACTTCTTCGTTGTCTACAGTAGAGTTCAGTTGTGCCAGTTCGTCCTTGATTGGTTCTACCAACATAGCGAATGGCTCGGCAAATTCTGCCGTTACTTTTCCATCGGAGCCAACCAGCAAGCGTGTGAAGATGGCTTGGTTCATCAACTTCTTCATCTTGTCATTTGCTAGATGGTAGGTCAATCCGCAGTCAATACTGCCCGCTGCTTACAGTCGGTGCGCTTGTTATGCCGTCCGCCGCAGACGAAGTACGGATAACGCACTCCAGTATGGGATTTTGTATAGTTGATAAACATCCGTGACCCACAGTTTTTGCAGAAAACGCTACCTTCTAAGAAGTGCGGGTGTTCACGGGTACGTTTGCCGTTGGTATGTGTTTCCAATATATCCTGTACTTGCTGTTAGGTGTCGGCATCCACCAGTGCCGTGTGCGTTCCGTCGTATTCTACGCCCTGGTACGGCACAATGCCCTTGTAATAGGGATTGATCAATACCTTATTCAGAGATTTTTTGTTAATGGACTGGGACGGGATTCTGGGCGTGGCACGGGTAGTGGGACCACAAGCCGCCAGATGTTCCGCCAAGTCCTGCACTGTCCAGTTTCCAGTGGAATATTCCTCAAATGCCAGCTTAATCAGCGGCGCACGCTCTTCGTCCAGTATCACGGTACGTTCTTCACGCCCCTTGTCATCCACGCGCCGGATATTCAGATACCCCAGAGGTGCGCGGCTGGGCGTGCCGCCGCCTTTGACTTTCTCGTTTAAGCCCTTTTTGACTTCATTCGCCAGATTCTGTGAATAAAACTCAGCAATGGAACTCATAATGCCGTGAAGCAACATTCCTGCCGGGGTATAAAATTAAGTCAACTTCTTTTTCGTATTGCGCATCCTTGATTTTGTCCGTAGCAGGTATATTAACCTGAACAACGGTCAGGCGCGGAATGTCGGCCTTGAGGCTAGTACGCGCTCGCGTACCTCCAACTCGGCGGCTAACGCCTATTACCTCAACCCAAACAATACCAACGTCAATCCGTCCAACGCCAACAATCGTTTCTACGGATTCCCCCTCCGCTGGTTAGTATTGCCCGTGCGGTGCCGATCTTTGAGAAAGCCTCGCTTATTACGGCGAGGTTAAAGTTTGTGTGTTTCTCAAAAAACAGTTTATACTCCATACAAAAGATGTTATAATAAAATCGTATATGATTATTATGAGGCTTAGAGATGCGAAAGGAGGATGGCTATGAGTACTCTTGAGAATACAGTTTCCATGATGAAAACCTTGCCGGAAACCGACCTATTGGAAATCCAGAGCTTTACTCGAAAACTCTTCCAACGGCGAGAATCCGAGGCAGCAGATGAAGCTGTAGGGAAATTTCTGAAACCTATGTCACGGGAAGATATCATGAAGAATATCGAAATAGCAGAGCAGGAAATTGCGGATGGGAAATACCGTAGCGCAGATGAGGTGTTTAATGAGCTGGAACACAGATACAGATTATGATGTCATTTTGACAGATAAAGCAGAATCGCAAGCTTCGGAAATCCTTGATTATATTTTCTTCAAACTGGAAAACCCACAGGCTGCGCTTAGCGTTGAGCAGGATATGAAAGAAACCGCTAAACGACTTTCTCACGTGGCGGGCAGCCTGAAGCTATGTGATGATTCAAAGTTGCGGGAGTTAGGCTACCATGCTATTCATCTAAAACGCCATAATTATTTTATGCTGTATAAAATTATAGGAAAACAGGTATTTATCACAGACATATACCACGATTTACAGGATTATGAGGGAATACTGAGATAGTCGGGTTACGCACGGCTACAACTGGCCCTGATGCCATTACAGCCCCAGCAGCGGTCGGGGCTATAGTTCGCTTCTTATTTATGTAAATACACAGATTTTGTAAATCAGGGTTGGCTTACACCATATTTTTTCAAAATCTTGCGAATGGTAAAATCGCAGCAGCCAAACCTGTCAGCAAGCCTCGCAAGGGTTTCGCCAGATTTTCGTAACCGGACGATTGTATCAATTTGTTCCTGACTAAAGTTTTTCCGTCTATCGTTTACTTTGGTTACGGCTATTTCCCCATATTGATCAATCTTCCTATTATTATTGTCCGCATTTTCTGATAAGATGGGCTTGTCAAACAGTTCAGGGTGTTCTTTTAGGCTTCGCTTGAACCGTAATATGCTCTGGTATTTTTTGGAGTCAAGCCCTGCTTTTTTGTGTTTGACAGCAATTTGAAAACAGCCAGAGCAGAATGATTAGAATTAAAAAAGTTTCTAAAGCAGTATTTCTATTTCTTTTCTTGTAATAAACCCCCGTTGCTTTGTCAGAGCAATCACCTTTTCTAAGGTAAAATCAAAGCCTTATGGCATGACCTGAAAAAGGATGAGCCTGTTCAAAATCAGAAGCCTCCCTGCTGATTTCTTCCGGCGTTTTTCTGTCAAAATACCCTCTCTGCCATTTTGTATAATCAAATTTTTCTCTGATAATAAAGGAAATGAACTGCTCTGCTTCCACAATTCCCATTTGATCTGTCAGGCATTTCATGCCCCTGTTCATAATCTCAACCATATTTTCAGACATTTAATCCGTCTCCGTTTCTGTTACAAATTTGATTGGCGTAACCATTTTGATTTCATTCGTTTGATATTTTAACAATCTCTTATCCGTAGATATAAAATAGCTGCATTCTGCATAAATCGTCGAGGCAACATGACAGGCATCCTTAAATTTGATGCCTGTCTCCATAATTTTCCGCGCTTTTTCCTCAATTTCTTTTTTACATCTATCTCCTACGTATATATGCGTATGTTCGTTCATAAACTCAAAAATTGTATTTTTTCGCATCTCAAATGGATTCTGGCTACATTCATACCTTAACATATACGATACGGCCATTTCCAGTTTTCTTTCTTTTATCAGGTTTTGAATATGAAACTTACACTGCGTTTCCATTGCTACTTTCAACTGTGACTGATCATCATACGGCCTATTGAACAACACATATCAAGATAAACCCTCAACACCTCACCCCCTCTTGTTTTTTAATTGTACCATATATCTATCATTATGCAACTTGGTAAATCCTTGATTCTTATTATTTGATCCTGTACCACCGCACACTCGTATCTGTATAAGAATCCCGTTCTTTCTCATACGCATAGCAAATGCCGATTCGAAAATCGCACCTTGCACCCCCGTATTTTTTTAAATTCAGATTTTCAAATATAAATTCGCCGTTTTCGTTTACATCTGCATAAAAACAGGTTTCAAAGGATTCATCATCATTTAAATTTTCTTCTACCAACAGCTTGATCTTTTCCGCCGGCATATGAATGCGTCCTGCAATCCGTACCGTATTGGAATTAATTTGTTCTACTGACACAGGATCTGTCAAATCCATAGTGTAATTTAAATTTTGAAGCGAATATTCCTCGTCCAGCCATTCTTCCCCATAAGAAAAACTGGACCTTGGAAGTTTTGCTTTCACGGATTCTATACTTTCACTCAGTTGATTGAACCGGAAGGCAACTACCGACAAATTAGGATGAGAAGCCAAATTCGGCAGGTTTATAATTTTATTAAACGAAATACCCAGCCCGCCTAATTTTTTGAGCGACGTCACTTCTTCTACGTTTACGAGCTGATTATGATCCACACTCAAAGATTCCAAATTCGTCAATGTACGGATATCTGCCAGGCTGCCCAGACGGTTGGACTCTGCCTGCAGGATCCTCAATTTCTTTAAAGTTTCGACTCCTTTTAAACTCGTCAGCTGATTTTCATTTAAATATAACTCCTGCAGCTTTGTTAATTTTTTTAGTTCTTGTATATTGGTCAGTTTATTCCTGCCGGCATTTAAAACAGTTAGTTTTTTTAAATTTTCCAGACCCTTTAAGCCGGTAATCTCATTCACCGATAAATCCAGGTTTTCCATATTCTTTAAGTTTTTTAATTCTTTTATCCCGGTCAGTTTATTATCTCTTAAAACCAGTACGGATAATTTTTTCTGCTTTCCGAACCCTTTTAAATTTTTCAGGTTATTACGATCTAAGTTTACAGTTGTCAGATTGGTCAGATTCTTCAATTCTTTGACGCTTTGCAGTTCATTTGCCTCTAAATCCAGCCTTTTTAATGCTGTCAGTTTTTCTATTCCGCTTAAATTTTTGAGTTTATTTTCGCTGGCATCAAGTTTTTTCAGTTTTTTCAACTTTCTCAGAGGCTTTAGGCTTTTGATTGAATTTCTCGATATGTTTAAGGTGTCTAAGTTTGTAAGACTTTCTATCCCTTTTAAATTTTTTAATCCGCCGGACTCTAAGTCCAGTTTTTTCAGATTTTTCAGGTATTTGATCCCTTTTAAATTTTTTATTTTTGAAGAAGTGGACAGTGATTTGATCTGTTCCGCTTCCTGTTTTGTAAATTTTTGTTTTGGTTTTTTTCCAAGCTTCTTTAAGATTTCCTGGTATAATCCCCGATCCGGAATTCCTTTCGCATTATTCCCAATTGTCTCCGATGCAGATACACTTGCTGCAGGAAGCATAAACAGGCATAGAAACAGGATGATATATGTGATTATTTTTTTATTCATACACTACCTCCGCAATATTTTTCTTGTTTATTATAATTTATCCGTTCACTCATAGACTTTTGATGATACAGTTCCAATCAGCCGGTTCTGGCATTAATATTGATCTGGTCGAGAACCGAATGATAATAACCGTTTGCATTTAAATATGGTTTTATTTTAAGAATTTTAAACTTTACATCTCCTTCCAAACACTTTTTCTTTACTGCTCTTAAAACATCATCCCCATCTGATATAATTTCATTTTTCAACTCTTTTAAAATATTTTCCACGGTATAAATTGCCATTTTATATCTTCCAGAGTAATAAGTAATATCATCTGCCTGTTTAGGTTCACCCGTGTGTGCAATCCTTGTTCCATCAGGCCTGGTAGTAGAATGTGCAAATGCATCCGTTATACTATGTATTGCACAGCCATGCAGAAAATATTTTCTATTTGCCTTTGTATTTTCGCTTAATACTTTTCCAAATTTTCCTTTTAATACGATAAGATCATTTTTCACTTCTGCATAAGTATCCGGATCCATTCCATCAAACCAATCATATGTCATATAGGATCTTATTTCTCCTCCCTCGTAAGCGATTTCTGTAACCATTTCCAGCACGGCAACATAATTTACATCCCAATTTAATCTGGTATGTTTCATTCTTTTTACTGTTGTAGTTGTTGTTTCCCAACGTCCATGCCACCAAGGATGATACTCTCCTTTTGACCAATCAACATTTTGATCCGGATATACGGTCCCCTGCTTTACGATACTGATTACCGCACTGCTGAATCCTAATCCGCTGCTTCCCTTGTCAACTGCTCCTTTATGGTCTGAGCCCTTCCATCGCCCTTCTACATAACTCTCGTCTGTATTGATATTTGTAAAACGCTCCGGTTCCTCTGTATTATCAGGAATTACTGCTGTTTCCAGCGCAGCATCCCCTTCTACAAACTGTTCTGCAAATGCATCGTACGACTGCTCGGCATATCCCACATCCAGCAGCCCACAGACATCTGTTCCTTCCAGGTCTTTTGCACTTTCCCGGATCAAGACTCGGATAAACTCATTCGATTTTGTCAGATCTTTCTCCCACAACAGAGATGCCGCCCCAGTCACATGCGGAACGGCTATGCTGGTCCCGTGCGTAACTTCATTTCCGTCAAAGAACGATGCCACCTTTACTTTCTCACCCGGCGCAGCCACTTCAAGCTCTTCCCCTGTATTACAGAATTCACTGATTTTCGCTTCCGGGTTTACTGCGGCTACCGCCATGACTTCCGGAAATGCCGCCGGGTATTCCACACCGGCGCTCCCGTTCCCTGCGGCACCGACCATCAGAAGCCCTGCCGCATAAGCGTCCCGAACTGCCTGCTTCAATGCCTTGGAGTATACCGGCGTGCCAAAGCTCATATTTATGATATTCATTTTATGTTCGATGCACCAGTAGATTCCCTTTATGACCCGGCTTAACGGCGCCTGATTCTCCCCATCTAAAACTTTCACGGAATAGACCTCTCTGAAAAATTTCCGAAAGCTCTTCTTCCCCTTCGACCAGGTTCACATAGCCTGCCAGATTAATGCCCGTTACGTAATCTACTCCGGAATCTAAAACTGCCACTTTGACCTTCTGTACGGTTTCCCCTGCTTCGGCTGCTCCGTCCGCATTGACCGCCAAAAGATTCCATTCACATTCTGCATCATATTCCTCTTCATTTTCATCTTCCAATGCTTCCCGTTTTCTCTGCTTAGCTTCCAATTTCCGCATCCATGCCTCTTCTGCAGTCATCTCTTCTGTCGTACTCCCGGAAATAATCATGTCTTCTTCTACGATGACGTCTCCTGCTTCTGACAATGCTTCCGCCTCTTCTGCGGTTAATCCGGCAGTCACCACACGTTCTTCTTCTAACCCGTAGACTTTCTCTGCCGTGTTTACATGAATCTCATCGGAAATCTTCTCATACACCTGTTCATCTTCTGCCAGGACCACGTATTGTTTTTCTTCCTGCCCGTAAGGCATGGCGTTTACAGCAACGGATGCCGATGGCAGGCAAACCGCACAGACAATAAGAAAAACAGCAGTAAACTTTCTCATCATAACAGTATCCCCCTTTATTTTTATATCTTCATTATGTTTTTTGGTTATAAGTTTATTATATTACACACATATATATTTGTAAATACATACATGCATATTATAAAAAATAATTTTTTATTTGTTTTTTCTCGCAGTTTCAAACTTGTTTTGTTTTAATATAATAAATGTATTTTTTTATAGATATTTTTTTCGTATAACCGTAAAATATTGCTTTCTATATATTTTAAAGAACCTGTAGATACTCAGTTGATTCAAATTATCCCACATATTGTTTTCATTTTGCATTACCTCCGTCAAATTCACAAATTGTCTTTGTCATAAATGTTTTCCAAAAGCAAACGGTATGCAAAGCCCTTCTTCTGTCTAAATTGACAATATACCTCTCAAAAAAGTGTCATTTATCCATATAAAAATTCTCATTTTCCTCTTTACCTCCCAAAATAATTATGGTATGATAAAACCCGTAAAGACAAAGAAAAGGAATAGTACCCATTCTGTCAGATTTCAGAGAGCTGCCGGTTGCTGCGAGACAGCAGATGAAGGATGGAGAACTCGCCTTGGAGTCGCTGCCCGAAATTTCAGTTCCAAAGAGTAGGCGCAGACGGAATGCCCGCCGTTAGCAGGGAAAGGTATAAGGACCATGCATATCGTCATCGTCCCGTACCCGCAGAGAGCATGATTGTTTCATGAATTAGAGTGGTACCGCGTAAGATGTCTTACGTCTCTAAGTATTTGCATAGAGGCGCAGGGCTTTTTTTATTTGTATAAGAAAACCCTGACTGCCCGACAACCAATTTCAGAAAGTGAGGATTTCATATGAAGGGATTTGAAAAATATCGGAAAATGTATTTTATGCCGCCGGAAGACTGCTATGACTGGGTAAAAAAGGATTCTGTCGAAAAAGCCCCGATCTGGTGCAGCGTAGACCTGCGTGACGGCAACCAGGCTTTGATCGAACCGATGAATCTGGAAGAAAAAATAAAATTTTATCAGATGCTGGTCGATATCGGCTTTCAGCATATCGAAGTCGGTTTTCCCGCCGCTTCCGAAACGGAATATCAATTTCTTCGCGCCATTATTGAGCGGAATATGATTCCGGATCACGTTACGATACAGGTGCTCACCCAGGCAAGGGAGCATATCATCAAACGAACCTTTGAAGCCATCGACGGGGCGCCGAACGTGATTGTACATGTATACAATTCCACTTCTGTCGCCCAGCGCGAGCAGGTATTTAAAAAATCAAAAGAAGAGATCAAACAAATTGCCGTAGACGGCGCAAAACTTGTTTACGACCTCTCAAAAAATGAAAAGGGCAATATTTCCTTTGAATATTCTCCGGAAAGCTTTACCGGAACGGAAATGGATTACGCCCTGGAAGTATGCAACGCCGTGCTGGACGTCTGGAAACCGACGCCGGAACGCAAGGCGATCATTAATCTTCCTTCCACCGTACAGTATTCCATGCCGCATGTTTTTGCCAGCCAGATTGAATATTTCAATAAAAATTTAAAATACAGAGACAGCGTTTTGATTTCTTTACATCCGCACAATGACAGGGGAAGCGGCATCAGTGATGCAGAGCTTGGACTGCTTGCGGGAGCAGACCGGATCGAAGGCACGTTATTCGGAAACGGGGAACGGACGGGGAATGTCGATATCGTAACGCTTGGTATGAATATGTACTCCCTGGGCGTCGATCCAAACCTGAATTTCCACAACATGAAAGAAATCCGAACAACTTACGAAGCATTGACCAATATGGAAGTGTCCCTGCGTCAGCCCTATGCCGGAGACCTGGTATTTACCGCATTTTCCGGTTCTCATCAGGATGCCATATCCAAGGGCATGGCATGCCACGATTCAGGAGCAGATCCGTACTGGACCGTACCGTACCTGCCGATCGATCCCAAAGATCTCGGCCGCACTTATGATTCCGACGTCATCCGCATTAACAGCCAGTCCGGCAAAGGCGGCGTAAGCTACGTATTAAAACAGGCGTACGGCATTATGCTGCCGGATCAGATGAAAGAGGAATTCGGCTATCTCGTCAAAGACGTGTCCGATAAAGAGCACAGCGAACTGGATGCCGAACGGATTTACGATATTTTCAAACAAACCTACCGCAATATCGCAAGCTCCTTCCATATTTCCGAATGTCATTTCAGGCAGCACGACGGAATCGAAGCGACGATTACGATTACCTCCAACAACGGAACAAACGATACTGTAACCGCAAACGGAAACGGCCGGCTGGACGCTGTCAGCATTGCGATAAAAAAACATTTCAACATTACTTACGAGCTGACCGAATACACCGAACATGCACTCTCGCGCGGATCTTCCTCAAAAGCTCTCGCTTATGTCGGAATCACCGCACATCACAAGCTGATCTGGGGCGTAGGCATGGACGAAGATATTATCAAAGCTTCGATTCATGCGCTGACTGCAGCGATCAACCGCGCGGGGCTTTCTACCATATGCACTAACTTTAATGCAAATCCATAAAATTTCTGTTATAATCAAACAG
>BLMD01000009.1 GCA_011959925.1 Lachnospiraceae bacterium | reverse complement strand
AATTAAGGAAGCAAGAGAAGTATACGACGCAATGAATTCCTATCAGCAGGGATTTGTCAATCCGGACGATCTCAAGAAATTAGAAGAGCTGGAGAAGAAAATCGCAGAACTGACCGGAGGATCCGGCGACAGCGAAAAACCGGAAGAGAAGCCGGAAGAGAAGCCGGAAGAAAAACCGGATAATTCAGAAGTAACCGACGGCTAAAAGAAAAAGCGGGGTGGCAGCCATGGATAAGCTCACAAACAGATTTACATCCATTGAACAGGTTGCGGGCAGATATTTAAAGCCTAACAGAATAACGGAAACCGCCGGTGCACCACAGGTTTCCTTTGAAGAAATCCTGCGGGGAAAACAGTCGGAAGAGAGTTCCGAACTGAAATTTTCCAAACATGCCTCTATGAGGTTAAAGGAGCGTAATATCAGCCTGACGATGGAACAGAGCGCCCGTTTGGAAAGCGGCGTTTTAAGGGCGGGTGAAAAGGGAATCAAAGATTCTCTGGTTATGATAGATTCGCTTGCGTTTATCGTCAATGTTCCCAACCGGACCGTGGTAACCGCAATGGATCAGACAGAACAACAGGACAACATATATACCAACATAGACGGAGCTGTCATTATGTAGCCGGACCTAAGGGAGGCAGACGCCCCTGACTGACAGAGGGGGCAGACAGACCGTATGAAATTCAGGAGGTCATTTCATTATGATGAGATCATTGTTTTCTGCTGTGTCAGGACTTAAGACACATCAGTCAAAAATGGACGTAATCGGTAACAACGTAGCAAACGTCAATACCGTAGCGTTCAAATCTTCAACAACAACATTCAGTGAAATTATGTATCAGACGATTTCCGGCGCATCCGGAGCGAATGCGGCTACCGGAAAAGGCGGTGTCAATGCAAGGCAGATCGGTCTTGGTGTAACCACCGGCGCAAATAAAGTCCGGGTAACATCACCGGGCGCTGCCGAGACGACAGGCGACGCATTTGATATTCGTCTGACCGATAAGTCTACGACGAATTTCTTTATCGTAAGCAACGGCTCTCAGAACCTATTTACAAGGGCAGGTTCTTTTTACGTTGACGGCGCGGGAAACCTTGCCATGACTTCGACGGGTTATACCGTAATGGGATGGCAGGTAGACGAAGCGACGGGCGCTATCCGCAAGGATACGGTATCGGCTCTGCGTATTATGCAGGAGAAGAACTTAACGTCTCCGCCGGAAGCGACGACAAAGGGAATCGTCAGCGGTACGCTGGATAAAAACGATACCGGAGTTACGAGCGACAACGGTCATATGATGAACTTAACGTTTTATGATAAGCTGGGTTACCGTTATGTTGCAAAACTTGCCGTAAAGGTGACGGATCCGGATGCCGAAACGTATACAGTGGAACTGGCAGATATTTTGGATTCTAACAACAAATCCATTATGGATAAATATTTAAAGGACGGCGGAGATCCGGCAGCCGTATTCGGACAGAATACGACAGCCGTAAAATCTTATATGCCGACGGATCCTGCAATCCAGTATATGACGAACGGCGATGCAAATCTGGGCTTTGTGAATGCCGGCTATTACTATACATATGCAAGTTTTGACGGAAACGGCGAGCCGATTACCCGCTATGTACCGATGACGTATGATCCGGTAAACAACGAGTATTCTTATCCGGAATATACATATTATACGGATAAAGAAACGGCAATCAAAGATAAAGGCGACGGCACGAATGCGGTCAAAGGGCAGGCGGGCAGCGGAAAGCTGACGGATCTGTTCGGTATTACGGAGAAACAGCTGGCAGACAACGGAAGCGGTACCATACCGAGCGGTTCTTTCAATACGACGACGGGCGCTTACGATTATACGGAACCTGCCGTAAATTACACGCTGCAGTTTAAGAAAGCTGACGGAACGTTTTCTTATGTCGGCTCTCAGGGTTCGGATACGGTTACCTTAAGACTCGCGGACACGCTGGGCGATCAGTTTTCTGACATCGAAATTGATTTTTCTACCTGCCGGGCTGCGGATAACGGAGGAAAAACAACGCTGGGCGCCGATGCCGGCTGGGAAAAAGGAAGCGTCGGCCAGGGAAAACCGCTGGGAGCGCTGATCGGTATCAGTATCGATAACAACGGAAGAATTTTCGGTTCTTACGATAACGGAAATACGGTATTATTGGGACAGATTGCCGTTGCACAGTTTGCAAATGCTTCCGGTCTGGAGAAAGTCGGTGAGAACTGTTATACGACGACATTAAACTCCGGTGAATTTGACGGAATCGGCGTAGAAGTTGCCGCAGACGGCAGCAGCATGATTTCCGGAGAACTGGAAATGTCCAATGTCGATCTCTCCACGGAATTCACGCAGATGATCATCACGCAGAGAGGCTTTCAGTCCAATTCCCGTGTTATTACGACATCGGATACGCTTTTGGAAGAACTGATCAATCTGAAACGTTAATTACGGTTAAAAAATTGTATATATAGATGATTGGTATTCCATTTTAACACAAGATATGGTATGATGTGTGTACAGTCTGGTATACAGAGCCGGATTGTACACACTATTTTTCCGTTTAAAAAAAAATACAATATGCCGCTGGACATTCGGTGTAAAATTTAGTACACTAATATGCAAAGGGTTTTATGGCGTGAATGCCGTTTACCAATGAATAAAAAACAGGTAGGTGAGAGTTGGTGGATATAGCATCTTTATTGGGCATGGTTCTTGGATTTGCCATGGTAATCTTCGGTATCATATCAAACGGGGCGAGTATTCCCGGGTACATAGATCCCGCATCGGTTATTATTACGCTCGGAGGATCGGTCATGGGCGTTTTGGGATCACACAAGCTAAAAGATTTCATCGGCGGGTTCAAAAGTATTTCACTGGTATTTAAGGACGAAGTGATGGATGCCGGAGCCGTGATCAGCAACGTGATCAATCTGGCAAACGTTGCCAGGAAGGAAGGTCTCTTAGCTTTGGAGGAAGCTTCCGGCGAAATTGAAGATCCTTTTTTAAAGAAAGGGATTATGCTGGTAGTAGACGGTACGGATGCGGAACTTGTCCGGGGCATTCTTGAGACAGAGCTTTCCTGTCTGGAGGAACGTCACAAGAAAGTGATCGGTTTCTGGGAAAAATGGGCGGAGTTAGGTCCTGCCTGGGGAATGATCGGTACTTTGATCGGTTTGGTTAATATGTTGAACAACATGGAAGATGCTTCCGCAATCGGTCCTGCTATGGCGGTTGCGTTGCTTACGACATTGTACGGTTCCATGATCGCAAACTGGCTGTGCAGCCCGATCGCATCTAAGATGAAAGTGAACAACGATCTGGAAGTGATTATAAAAGAGGTTATGGTAGAAGGCCTTCTGTCGATCCAGGCGGGAGAAAATCCGCGTGTAATTGAAGAGAAGCTGAAGTCCTTCTTATCACCGGCAGTCAGAAATGAAGTCGGTGATGGTGGAGGTGAGGAATAGTGGCAAGAAAGAAGCAGGAAGAGGCACCGAAAGGGTCACCGGCATGGATGGCTACATTTAGTGATCTGATGAATCTGCTGCTCTGTTTCTTCGTATTGCTCTTTTCCATGTCTACTGTTGATGCAGAAAAATTTGAAATGGTAGTTGCGTCTTTGCAGAGCAGTTTCAGTGTGCTTCCTTCCGGAGGATCTTCCATCGGAGAAGGCGAGTTGATTTCATCCGGAGTCAGCCAGTTAAAGGATTTCAGCATGTTTTTTGAACAGTTCAACTCCGAAGGAGAGACGGAAGAGCAGGAAGAGAAAGAAAAGGAACTGAAAGAAGCTTATGAAGAAGAAGCTTTAAAGGAATCCGAAGAAATGGCGGAAGAAATCAGCAAGCAGGCAGAGCAGTCCGGTATACAGAATCAGGTAGAAGTCGATTTTAACGGGCAATACGTTCTTTTAACCTTAAATGGGGCGTTGCTCTTTGATTCCGGAAAATCAGAGATACGGGAAGATGCCTATCCTCTGGTAGATAAAATCGGAGCAATTCTTACGAACTACCGCAGTAATATCATAGAGATTGAAGGACACACCGATAATGTGCCGATTTCAAACGACAAGTATGAGAATAATGATGTATTGTCCATGTATCGTGCGTTGAGCGTGGCGGATTATATCCGAGGCATTACGGATCTGGATGCTTCGCTGCTGAAATCTTCGGGAAGGGGAGAATATGTTCCGATCGCCGATAATACGACTCCGGAAGGCAGGGCAAGAAACCGGAGGGTAGAGGTTAAGATTTATAACTCTTATAGCAGTTCAGAGAATTAAAAAAGTGAGAAAGGAACAGGCAAATGAAGAAAAATCTTATTACAGTTATTGTATTGGCATTGGTATTGGTAAATCTGGTTTTGACAGCTATTCTGACGATTACGATCCTGCCGGAGACGAAAAAAGCAAATGAATTGATCACGCAGGTCTGCAGTGCGATCAATTTGGAATTAAACAGCGGTTCCGTTAAATCCCTGCTGATAGGAATTCATTGCGTCGTATACTTCTCTTGCTTCCTTAATT
>BLMD01000008.1 GCA_011959925.1 Lachnospiraceae bacterium | reverse complement strand
CTGTCTCGCTTTTAGATCTTTTGATTTATGCCCGATCTGCCCTTTGCATATCCCTCCTGACGCTTCTGTAAGAAGTTTTCTCAACTCTCTATCCGGTTCGTCTGGTATTCATATGTGATCAGATACTCCCCGAGGGTTTCTCTGTCCAGTCCGCTCAGTTCCAGGGCTTTCAGCCACTTGAAATGCACCTGCGTCCATTTCCCGCCGTCATAATGGTATCCCTGGCTTAAGCAGAATGCACTGATCCTCTGTTTCGTCTTTTTTAAATCCTGTTTATGGTCGTCCCTCATGCGCAGATATACTTTGACATCGTCATCTTTATCTGTCGGGATGTGTACCGCATGGTAACCGCCATAGGCCAGGCACTGCGCTATCATCAGCATATCCCTCTTATCTGTTTTGATCCGTTTTCCCTGCTGTGTCATCATTGTGGTCGGTGCCGGAATCACACAGCGGATTCCCTTTTTCACCAGTTCGTGGTATAAAGAAAAGCCCAGGCATCCTGCCTCATAACCGCAGAGAATACCGCATTCATCTTTTACTTTTTTCTTTATATTTTCAATGAATTGCACGATATTGTCCGATTCTGGTAGTTACCTTGATATTCGCGTAGATAATGTCATCCCCGTCAAATCTTGGCTCAATGACACATAAGGTGTAGTTTGTGCTAGACATCCATTCCGATTCGTAGTATTCTTTTCATTAGGTAGCCTCCTTTTGTATGCGGTAATCCCTGTTACCATTGTTTTTTCAACAACTTAGTATACAGATAAATCCACGTTGCTACAAATGTGAGGTCACTTCATATTGTCCAACATCCATAATCAAAAAGTTCGACATTTCGCCCGCAATTCGTACAGTTTAAGTATTCCATTTCTTAAAAAATATCCATTACACGAATTTTGGTTCCTCAGTCGGGTTTTCCAAACTATGCGGACAAGATAAAATTGAACGGAAAAACTTAGGATACAACGGCTTTTATTGTAACATCTCGACTAACGTCTCGATGAAAGCATTCGCAAAATGCCGGTCCGAGCAAGCTCGGCCGTCGCTTTGCTCATTGTAGCATAATACTTTTCATTTGTCTATGCGCAAACAAACATTTGTTCATGTTTCTATCCTTTTTTCTATACATCTGATTTCACAGCTTTTTCAGGGAAAAATTCTTCTATGTCAATCAATGTATCCAGCACTCCCTTCCCATCCGTTTCCGTTTCTCATAAATTGCTGGTCTCCTTTCATTTCCGCATAAAAATAAGGGCATTCCACATATTTTAATTTTATGGAATACCCTATTATTTTTTCTATTACAGAAAAGCACTATACATTTGCATATAATGCATTTTCCGCTCTCTCAATTTCTTCCTCCGCATAACTAAATGAGATTATCTGCTCTTTTGTTGCATCAGCTTTAAGCATTCTCTCAACAGCCTCAATTCGCTCTCGTTTTACAGCGCTCTCTTTAACCAGTTCAGATAAATTGCACATATTTTGCATCTTCCCTCTCAAACATATATAATACATTCTTCACCATAATCGGAAAGCAGGGAATCATGTGTAAGGAATCTCATTCCTTCTGTTTTTGACTGGCAAATTAAAAGACGGTCAAAGGGATCATTATGTTTTGGAGCATTATCCGGGTGCTTCAAAGAATCCAACATAAAAGTATGACGGTTAAAAATCGGGAGAACTTTATAGCCGTTACAATGCCCAAAGTGCTATATGCGTATCAATCAAGACTTTCATCATCATTCTACCCCAAACATTTTCGCAATTTCATCGTTGCTTTCATCTATATCATATCCCTCTGCAATAAGTCTCTGCCCTTTCAAGCTACCCATCCTGCGTGGTTTGCTCTGGTGTTCAGACGAACTTCCGACACTCTCCTTATGATCCAATGGAAGCACAACCTGCTTGACCACTTCTAACAAAATCCGCATAGTGTCATCTGATAACCCTTCTATGGTTTCCATAAATTCCATTGTAATGTTGACATCATACCACCTCATTCCTAACTTTAAATTTTATGAATATGTCGAACCTAGCAGCTTCTATACATTATAAACCATATTTTTCACCTATTTTCTAACAAGTAAAAATGTTTCTTCATTACAAATACCTTTCAAATCTACAACCTCATCATTTCATATTCAGCATTTTCCCTCAACCGCAAAATTTCCTGCTGTCCCAAAACATTAGCGATGCCTTGCATCACCACAACGAATCAGCGGATTAAAATCCTTCCTGCAGATTTTTCATTCTGTGACACCGCTTTTCCCTTACACGAATTTTGGTTACTCGGTCTGTCTGTCCGCATAGTCCATGCAAACTCAAATTGTCCATTTGTTTACTATATATTGTATTTTCCATACAATTTCCAAACCATATATAGTGTTATTATCATTTAATCGTTGTAGGAGACAAAGTATTCCACTGCGGTATGCGGGAAAAATTCTTTAAACTCGCCATAAAGCTGAGCTGCTAATGTTTTATTGTGAGCAATGATAAGGGTTGGTTTATTCAATGCCTGGATGACATTTGCCATGGTGAAGGTCTTGCCGGAACCTGTGACACCGAGAAGGGTCTGGAACTGGTTGCCTTCTTTGAAGCCTTTGACCAATTCGGCGATGGCCTGTGGCTGGTCGCCTGTGGGGGCGTATTGTAATACTAATTCAAAATGATTCATAATAATAATCTCCATATAGACTATTTCCATTTTGGAAATAGTTCACTCCGTATAAGTTCTCCTAATCGGACGGTAGTCCACCCGCCCCGTCAGGGGCATGTATTACGGGATGCCCAGATGGGTATATCTTTTTTATACGATTCGATTATGCCAGTATCTTAGTTTCATGCGAGAAACTCACTGATTTGTTCTATATAATTATCTTCTGAATAATCTGTACCGCCTTCGCTTTCTTCTTTCGGAATTACTTGATCAATAAATGGCGGGAGATCGTCTAGGCAGTCCATTGTCCTCCAACAGCTTCTTATAATGTCTCCAGTGAAAATCCTTGGTTCTCGGACGCCCATAAGTGGAACAGCAGATATAATCCGGTATGGGGATGATTGGGTAGCTTGAAGGTGTTTCCCTGCTCGCTTCAATGAGCGTTAAAACCTGCCCCATATTCATCGTCTTTTGTGTATCAATGTTCCGGGTGTGATAGGCTTTCTTCTCTACCTGCTTTGGCTGTGGGGCGTTTCCTTTGCATAACTGGCGCATAAATTCTGCTGCGGACAGACCGCAAGCAGCGGTGCACTGCTTTAATTATTCATGTTCTTCCTCATTCAATCGGACGGTAATCGGGACATTCCGCACGTCCTTTTCTGTGCAGCCGACGTTCTTCCATTCCTGTCTTACCCTCCGAAAAGAAAATCCTATGTCCCTGTTCCTCCATTCTGGATTTGATTTTTCTTAACTTTTGGATAAACAAAAAAAGCCGCTACACGACACCACGAATGACAGGAGAGATTTCTCCTGCTCGGATTCGCAATGCTATGCAACAGCTTTGGGATTCAAAACCTTGCTGCCATACGCCAGCCGAAAAGGGCAGCATAATTTCGGCGGCGGTCAGCCTTGTCCGTTGTCTGACATTCCATTCTTCCATCTATGTTCTTATTTAATTTTCAATCTTCAAGATTACTTCCTGCGTTTCTTAAATTTCTCCTTTGCATACTCATAGGATTCTTGTATATATGGTTTCAGTTCCTCGAATATCTTTTCAGAGGGGTTCAATGCACATATCCACGCCATCCATGCATAGACGGGATGGGGGAGTATCTCATCCAATACGGTAAAGTCGTAATCCATATCTACAACGCCGCCTGCTGGAGGACGTTTTGGGACTGCCCCAAACAATTCCGCAAAAGTGTTTTTCCGTATTCCCAGATTCACACGGTAGACATTCTCTCTGTTTAAATCAGAGCCTTTGTCATTATCACCGTCCTTTTCCTTAACCGTCAATATATAAACGCCACGCTTCAGCATATGGTCTGGGTTATAGAAAATCCCTTTTTCGCCCCAACTTTCAACTAGGACTGTTCCCTCAAGGTTTTGAAGGCAGTAATTCAATATTTTATCTGGTGTCATTCTTACAGCTCCATTTCGGACTTGCTTCTAATTCTCTTATGAGTGTCTCAGAATATCATAGCGGCTATATCTGTGTCAAGATTTTGGGCAAATTTTTTAGTATTCCCTGTGGACAGAAACTTTATTCATATAATTAAAATCGGATGGGAGATTTTTATCCCCCATCCAATAACCCATTGAAAAAACGTCAATCTTATTTTGCTGTTGCCGCTTTCTATCATATACTGATTTCCGTATGTACGGATATATTTTTCTTTCAGTTCTGGAAACAATCGGTCTAACTGTTCATAGAAATACTCTCGATTTCCTTCTCGGAGAGTCAGCCCCATTCCAAAGCAAATAACGCCATAAACCTTTGCCTCAATACACATATCCAAAATACCTGAAATATTATCTTCCGTATCGTTAATAAACGGCAAAATTGGCGTCAGCCATACAACTGTCGATATCCCTGCGTTCCTTAACTTTTTCAATACTTCAAAACGCTCCCTTGTCGTACTTACATTCGGCTCAATCTTTTTGCACAAATCTTTGTTGCAAGTAGTCAAAGTCATTTGCACAACGCACTTGGACTTTTCATTTATTTTCTGTAAAAGGTCTAAATCTCTCAAAATGCGGTTTGATTTTGTTATGACCGTAAATCCAAAACCATGCTCATATATTAAGTGCAGAGCCTTTCTGACATTCCCTATTTCCATTTCCAGCGGAATATAGGGGTCTGTCATAGAACCTGTGCCTATCATACACTTTTTTCGCCTATGAATTAGAGTATATTCCAACAAGTCAATCGCATTTTCCTTGACTTCAATATCCTCAAAAGCGTGTTCCATGTGATAGCATTTGCTTCTGGAGTCACAATAAATGCACCCGTGTGAGCAGTCTCGATATAAATTCATTCCATTTTTAGCAGATAATATCCCTTTTGCTTTCACGAAGTGCATCGTATGTCCTCCCTGCATTTAGGCACAATTTTTCCTATGTGCTTTCAGTTTTTTCATTGCCCAATCATAATGGCTTGCTGTAACGCTGACAAAATAAGAACCCAGAGCGCTTCCGCCTACCCATTTATAAACGCCTTTCGAAAATAATTCCTCGTTTGAAAAAGTTTCCGCCAGTTTTATTACTTCGTTATGGGATTTCTGGAACATATTCTTTGCGTCCTCTAATGATGTAGACTGATGCTTTTTCCAAAATTCCACATTCATATCTCCATAGGTTTTCCAATTATACGGCTCTGGAAGAAACGGTTTATTATTCCCGTTCTGATTGGAATGTACCCAGTTTAACAAAAGCTGATGCCATTCATAGAGATGGATGAAAATATCACGAAGATTTTTATCTCTTTTCCAATGAGCTTCTTTCTTTTTTTCATCACCCGAAAAATCAAAAGGCGTTGATAATTCTTTTTCTGTTAATCCAGAAACAAGGGTGTTTAACTTTTCATAATTAGCGGCTGCAGCTGTTAGTAAATCTGTTTTTGTTGCTGGTCTGCCCATATTTATTTTCCTTTCGATTTTATAATACTATGTTGCGGTTTCTCTGTATCTGTAACTTTATATCTCAAGATAGTTTTCAAATTGGCTTTATCTGTACGGTTAGCATGATTCAAATATATTTCACGGTGTTCTTTTCCCATACGCTTATATCCGTGTTCCATACAATATCCGTCCATAATCTCAAATGACGCAGGCTCATCATCAAACGCTCCTTTATGCAATATTTGAATGCATCTGCCATCGCAGATTGTTTCAAAAGAAATATCTGTCAGATACGGAATAGTTTTCCTCGCCTTTACTGTCTCTAACGCATGATCAAACATATCTCTGGAAATAAAATCCGGTTGTCGTATCATGATGCCGTACTGCAATTCTTCTTTTGCCAAATATTCTTTTTCAGAATCCATGCTCCATATTCCCTCTAAAGGATATACGGTATAATCTGTTATTTCGTTGTTCTTTAGGGCAACCGCTTTATATGCCATCTTAATTTTATAAGCTACCGAAAACAGGGCGGCAATCTTATCTGAAAAAATTTCATCATTAGGATTTCCTCTGCCAGAAGGAATGATATATTTCTGAATAGGAATATCAAGCACACAAGGTTTTGTTTTTACACCATATATTTCTTTCTCATGCTTTTTCCATTTATGTTTTATTTACAGTCCTCACTTTCTCAAATCTTACGCTTGTTCCGCACCCCGCTGTAACAGCGTGATAATCTGTTCTATTTCTTTGGAGCAAAGATGGTTTTTCCCTTCCGTATGCACCGCCCTGTCAATATCCGAAAGGCTGGAAATGACATAACCGCTGTCCACAGGACTGTTTTGATGAAGCAGAATCACATATCCGTCCACCCATACCCTGATCCGATGGGACTGAAGGTAATGCGCCAGGAGATAAACCTGCCTCTTTAACTGCCTGATTGGATTTTTTACCTGCTTTGCATACATATTCCCCGCATCCGTAATCTTTATTTTCTGCCATTCATAATCGTCTTCATCCCCCATCAACTGGCCGCTGTAATTCTTGACCTCGAAAATAAATACCCCGAATCTGTTGACAACAATGCAGTCCATCTCCGCCTGTCTGCCGTCATACGTTATTCCTATGTTCGTAAGCAGACAGTCATCTTCCTTAAGAACCCGGCGAATGATTTCCGCCGCAATTTCCTCCCCGTACCTGCCTGCGCGTCTGTCTGCGGATTCAAATGTCCAGTCTAAGGAAGACAGCCATTTTATAAATATGGCGGCCAGACAAATGCACAGAACAGCCAGCACAATCCCCATTATAGCGGCCACTGCCCATTTCAGCTCCATATATTTCCCTCTTTCCCGTTTCTTTCGTCTTTCCCTATTCTCTCCATTTAGAAGATAGTCGGCTTTATGCCGTCATTGCAGCCATGATTTTACAGGCAGGAATTCACAACAACAGTTTATCCACCTGCCAGATTATTTCTTGCTCAGATATATCATATGGCATTGCGTCAATATCTTCAAAGCAGTAATTTGAAGCATCAGAATGATTGTCAGTCCACTCTAATACCCAAAAGTCTGTTCCTGTAGACACTTTGAAAAATTCCCCATTCATTGTCCAACAAATACCTGACGGATATAATTCTAATTGTTCTGCTCCAAGTTCACGGAATCTATTTTCAACAACTGCTTTTATATCTGCTTTGTTCACACGCGGCCCCTTCCAAATCTTGAGTTTATATAAAACCCTAATCGTCCATGCTGTCTTCGGACAAAGATTCTACAAATTCCCGAAAACTCCCTGCAATACGGCGGAAGCATCTATCCTCCAATTCTCCCAAATCCATATACACAATATAGACTCCCCGTCCTCCAAATTGACACAAATCGGATTCGCCCCATAGTCATTAGCCAAGGGAAAATAAGAGGCCATCAAAGGGGATTTCCCTTTAAACAATAAATATTTTTCCTCCGCTGTTCCTATGGGAATGTCACAATAACGATGTTTTAATGGAAAAAAACCTGAACCTCTGTTTCTATATCTTCCTCTTCAAAATAGAAAAACGGCTTTGCAGATATTCCTCCATTATAAGACAGGCAGTGTTCTACAAAATCCTCTGGAAATGCCCGTAAATACCGATTCTTTATTCGATGTAAATAATTTACTTGCCCATTGTCATAGTTAATAACAGGTTTTCCTAGCTTCTCTTTGATTTCATTAGCACTGAAATCTCCAAAAATTGCAACAATATCGGGCATCATAAATTCTATAATGGAGTCTAATCGTGCATGATACTTTTCAGATATTGTTTTTACCTGTTCTATGTAATCTTCCACAGGTTCTTCATCCCAAGCAAAAATCAGCCCATGGCACTCAAATACAAACTGCTCCAATTCTTCATCAAACCTCATTATTGTTTCCTCAGTCAACTTCAAATTTATCCATTTTCCATAATCAATTCTTTGCACTTCCACTCTTCACCTAAAACACAATATGTTTCTGTCATATCAAGAACAGTGTCGCTAAAACCGACTGCTTTATAACAATAATAAGCCGGAAGATTATTCTCAAAAACGCCCAATGATGCTTTTTGGGCTCCATATATTTCAAATACAAATTTTATGCCTAGCCGGAGCATGGCTTTTCCATAGCCTTTTCCTCTCTTGTGAGGATTTACAATAACAAATCCAAAACGTAGTTCAGCCAATGATTCATCAGGGTTTCTTAGTGTAAAAAAACCAACGATTCCTGTTTCATCAAATGCAGTAAACGGCATTAGGGATTCAACAAAACAAAATTCCTTTTGTGTTATCGGATAATTACCGAGTATGCCTGCTGTCCATTGATAAAATGTTTTTTCATCTTGACACCACGATAATATTGTATCTGCATCCGAAGCTTTATATGGTCTTATTCTAATCATACATTTTCCCTCGCAAATCCCAATTTATTGATGTTTCTTTACATACTCTTCTTTCACTTTATCAATCGTTTTTCCACCAATACCAAAATTTTTATCTGAAACCTCCTTAATTGTTGTTACAAAAAATTCCTGTGGCACTCTCATGATTTCAGAAGATACTTCTGTCAACCGTTTTATCAATTCCTCTTTTTGTTCATCTGACAATGCGCCGCTTTCAACTGTAATATATGGCATTTTTTATCTCCTTTCAAATTCGTTCCATTCTGCAGATTTCGATTTTCCAGTATGTCAAACTGGAATATGAAAAACAATTACATGCCAACAATTTTTCTAACTGTATTCGCCGTTCTTATCGTCAATTTACTGCCGATATTTGCGCTTGCTGTTTTAGACCACCAGTTTGTTTTTTGATAATCTTTCCGGCTGAAAGACCAGAATACAGTTTCTTTGTATTCCATAATCTTTTCCAACCCCTCTTTAGGCTCTCCGATTTCGTTATATACATCTTTGAATGTAGCGGGCGGCATGATAAAGATTAGATTGTCATAAATCTCCTTGCTTTCGTCTCCCCACCAGTCGGGCGCATGATATAAAATATCCTCAAGTTCTTCCTTCGATATAACAAAAACAGGAATATCTAAACTAAATTGATTTTTAATCATTTCATCAATTCGGCTTGTCGTTTTGATTGTATCGGCTTCATTACTTGAAAAAATCACATTACCGCTATTCAAATAGGTTTTGACCTCTGCATAATCAAGTCTTTCAAAGCCCTGTTTTAATTCTGCCATTGGCACTTTGTTTTTGCCACTTATATTGATACCTCGCAAAAAAGCAATATATCTTTTCATCTATACTGATACCTCCACGCAAATT
Source organism: Lachnospiraceae bacterium (assembly GCA_011959925.1). GTDB lineage: Bacteria > Bacillota > Clostridia > Lachnospirales > Lachnospiraceae > Roseburia_B. The sequence goes on along the minus strand of BLMD01000008.1, from coordinate 46,052 downwards.
CCGATTTTCCAGTATGTCAAACTGGAATTTATCTTTTTATATAGATTAAATCCGTCATACCATTATACGATTGTGTTTTGAGCAGCTTCAACTTAATTTCATGGTCAGCCTTTTCGAAAAGCCGAATGCCCGAACCCAAAATCGTCGGAATCACAGTAATATAATAACAGTCAATGACATCCTTTTTTACTAACTGCTGGATTAGGTTTGCACCGCCACATATCCAAATACCTTTTCCATTTTCTTCTCGTAGTTTTTTTACCAGCTCAACGGGGCTTTCATTGGTAAAATGAATTTTATCAGAAGATATTTTGGGGTTATTTGTTACAACATAGGTTGTAAAATCATGATAGACCCATTCATCCGGTGAAAGTTCAGTGACTATTTGATGATAGGTGTTCCAGCCCATTATTACAGTATCAATATCATTCACAAATTCCGAATATGAGTCAATGTTATCATCATCGTTGCCCTGTCCGGCCAGCCAACTCACGCTACCTTTACTGTCTGCAATATATCCGTCAAGGCTCATCGCTATAAACAGACAAACTTTTTTCATAAGTTCTCCTTTCGACTCATAAAATGGATTTTATCTATGGATATACATTCTTTGGAAATGCGCATAACAGGCTATGGAATCCCTCTTATCCCGCATTTTATAACCTGTTTTTATCACCCCATTCACACATTCCGTCCAAAATGGGAATCAAAGATTTTCCACGCTCGGTTAAACTATACTCTACTTTTGGAGGAATTTGAGGATATTCTTTTCTATGAACTAATTGGTCTGCTTCTAATTCTTTCAGAGTGGAACTTAAAGTCTTATATGAAATTCCACTGATGTATTTTTTCATTTCGTTAAAGCGAACAATTCCGAACTCTGCTAACGTATATAAAATAGTCATTTTATATTTGCCATTGATTAGTGACAATGTATAGCTGAAACCTGTTGTTTCAAGACATTCATTTGCAATGCAGCGTCCACTCATTTTACACTCTCCTTTAGGTAAGTATATAACCCATCTGTAAGTATCGCACTTATATGTGCGTACTTGATTTTGATTTAATTTTTGCTATGATTATAATATCAAGTACAAATAAAGTCAATCTCACAGCATAAGGAGGACAGATTTTTATGAGTAAAAAAATAGTTGTAATAACGGGCAGTCCACGGAAAAACGGTAATAGTTTTGCCATGACGGACGCTTTCATCAAGGCAGCCGAAGAAAAGGGGCATACAATCACACGGTTTGACTCTGCATTAAAAAAAGTGGGCGGCTGCCGGGCTTGTGAAACTTGCTTTTCTACTGAAAAAGCCTGCACATTTGATGATGATTTCAACACAGTTGCACCGGCAATTCTTGAAGCGGACGTTATCGTGTTTACTATGCCTGTCTACTGGTATTCTATCCCGGCACAGATTAAAGGTGTCATTGACCGTATCTTTTCAATGGTTGTCGGCGGCAAGGATATTGCAGGAAAGGAATGTGCTCTGATTACCTGTTGTGAAGAAGATGATATGTCTGTTATGGACGGCGTTCGTATTCCCATTGAACGTATGGCGGCACTGAATAAATGGAAAATGACAGGCGAGGTTTTAATTCCCGGCGTATTAAATGTTGGCGATATTGACAAAACCGAGGGGTGCAAAAAAGCGGCTGATTTAGCCAATGCAATTTAAGGGGGTAATTATGAACAAAAAAATTATAATTCTCAATGGAAGTCCGAGAAAAGCCGGAAACACAACGGCATTAACGGCAGAATTTAAGAAAGGGGCAGAAGAAGCCGGAAACACCGTGACAGAATTTTTCCTTGACAGTATGAACATAAACGGCTGTAAAGGTTGTTTCGGCGGTGGTAAAAACCCGGATAGCCCTTGCGCCCAAAAGGACGATATGGATAAAATTTATCCCGTTTACAAGGAGGCGGATATAGTTATCCTTGCAACACCGCTTTACTACTGGACTATCAGCGGGCAATTAAAAACTGCCTTTGACCGTTTATTTGCTGTTGCGGAATGTGACCCCAAGTATCGAAACCCCAAAAAGGAAAGTGTTCTCATTATGGCAGCCGAGGGCTATGGTTTTGAAGAAACGCTTTACTGGTATGACCGCCTTGAAAAACATTTAGGCTGGAAAAGTATTGGAAAAGTGCTTTGCGGCGGCGTAATGGCTACGGGTGATATTGCCGGAAAACCCGAATTACAGGAAGCATACAATTTAGGAAAATCAATCCAATAAAGAAAGAAATTCACATTATGAATAAAATCAATTTACCACAAGCCGCAAAATTTTTAGACGTTGTATTCATTTTTTGATAAAATAGAAACACCCGCAACTTAACCTTTTTCTTTCGGTCAGTAATGGGTGCTTTGCAATCAATTATTTAATTATAAGAATTAGCATATCTAATGTTCTCTAAAAGCGCTTTACATCAGAATAATCGTAAGACGCCCCATTTCCGCACTTTGGTATGACAGCTTCTATGAATGGCTCTATTGCATAAGACAGTCCTCAATCATTTCCTGAGTGCCACCATATATCCGGTGAAATGATTTCCTTAGAATGCTCCAGCATATGCGATATTTCCTTAATGTTGAAATTATTTTTCCTATCCTCCTGCCCACTGTTTATAACACTTTCTTAAACTGATATTTATACATATCGGAATACATATTCCCAAAAGATTGTGGCGTCAGACGGCCATCCAGTGCGGCCATATCCACCGCAAAACCGCTGTCTGCCACAGAGAACGCCCCATCCTTAAACTGGAACTGTGAAGTAAAGTCGGGAATGCCCAGATCACCGCTTATCCGGATATTCCCTATGATATCCACCAGCGCATCTTTCATCCGTTCTATCTTGGCATTGTCCTTTGTCTTATTGATCAGACCGGCAGCTTTCTCCGGCAGCCCTCCGATCTTCCCATCGGGTGTCAGATAAAGATTTTCTAATGAAACATCCTCCCCCGTAACCCCTTTCAGGTAACGCCGGACTTCCTGCACGTCCGTGGCATATTGGTATGCATTCGAGGGCAGATTTCCCATGCTGTCAGCAATGCCTATGTAATACTGATACATCCGGTCACTGTATTTTTCATCTACCAGTTTCTGCACCTGTTCCCGAACGGTTTCATCCTCTATCCCGTCCACGGCCACATCCCCATTGCTCCCGATCCTTACCCGCATACCCTCTATGTCATTGCGAAAGATGCCCCTGCCTTCCAGTTCTTTTACGAAGTTCTCCGAAAAATCATTTTTCAGTTCCGCTTTCTGCTGCGCCCTTTCCATATCTTTCAAATTGGCAAAAATCTTTACATACTCCAGCTCAGCATCGCTTAACTCCTTCCCCTCTGCCAAATCCTGCAGCAGTTCATCCACCGTGCGCCCGCCTTTGTACTTTTTTTCTTCCGGCAGGCTCTCAAACTGCTTCAAGTGGAGCTGCTCCATCTCTTTTCTATAATTCTGCTCCGTCTCCTGTAAGACGGCATTATACCTCTCAAGGTATTCCCGCCAGTTTTCATCCTTCCTGCTGTATGCGTTGTGGAGGTTCCCGAACGCCTCCCTTATGGTATCGGTCTTTTCATGCTCCTTGTTTTCGGAAACATGGAAACTAATCTTATAATAGTCATCCGGGGAAACCTCCTCCCCGTTTCCGTTTTCTACCTTGAGGCAGTATTTATTGGTCTCTATATCCCAATTAGGAACAGTCAGTGTTTTACGCCCCTCGCCGTCCCACTCTGCCTTTCCTACCTGATTGCCGTATTCGTCATACAGGGTAAGATCGTAATCACAGCCCTCCGGCATATCCAAATAAACCTCAACGCCAAAGTAATTCCGCTGAAATTTCATAAATGGAATAGAAAAATTATAAAAATCCACATCCTTATCATCACTGAGATTCCCTTTCAGGCTGCTCGTCTCATCTTTGATCAGAAAGTTCAAATCCAGGAACGCACTGCCTTTATCCCTGTCAGAAACCTCATAAGCCGTATGCTGCCTGCGGTATGTATGATTGCCGCTAAGGGTACAGGTATCCTCCCGCAGCTCCATGTTCCTGAGTATCTTCCCATTAAAAAATGCTTCTGTCTCTTTTACCGACATGAGAAATATCGGCTTGTTCCTAAATGCCGCTCCCCATGCAGAAGTCTGGCCATTGACATTACTGATTCCCATTTCTAAAATTCCTCCATTGTTGTCTTTTATTTTTCAAACAACGGCTCCTCTGTCGTTTGAAGCCATTTCTGCTATGCTTTTGCATCAAAACTATTCTGCGGATTTTCTACATTGACCGCATCTTCACCCGCCAGAGGAATGCCCCTCTTTGCATTTCCCCACGCCGCGTTATAGATCATGCACATTTCCGTCTGTCTGGCAGTCTCCGCATTGGTGGTATACATCGTCCACCCATTATTGGAATAAGTTGCCACCATTTCCCCGTTCTTATCGTAAAACTCTATGTAATCACTGCTGCCTGACGGAAGTTTTTGATATTTTACCTTCCCCTCCAGCAGCGTTGCCACAAAGTCTATCGGCTTAAGCACATTCTGCCTGTTCTTTGAAACGGCTTTCAGACCGGAAGTGATGATTCCTTTTCTGTCTGGAGACACTTCCGATGTATAGCTTTTCATCAGCTTGTTAAATCCTTCCGATTTGTTCTGAAACTGCCCTTTTGCAAAATCCTTATAAGCCTGTTCCCTGATCTGCCTCCGGTATTCTTCATCACTGATGCCGCTTTTCCTTTTGGAAAAAACATATGTATCATTAAAGTTGGGCAGGTGGACACTGCCTATGCTCCCTGTTCCTGAAAAATATCTGTTCTGCAATGAGCCATTGGACAAATTGATTTGCATTGTTTCACCTTCTCCTGTAAATTGCCTAAACTATACAGCATTTTTACATCCGGCTGTTCCCAGATCCGTTCCCATTACAGTCATATCATATTTCCTGCCGGCTTTCTTTTCTTCAAACTTCCTGCGTACTGCCCGTTTTTTCTGGTGCAGGCTTTTCCGTTCAAATTTTTTGTATTTCTCTTTTTTTCCAGTTTTTCACAGGTTTCAATAGCATTATTCAAAAGATTGTTCCATATTTTTGCCTTAGCAAACATCTGCTCATGCGCTGCCGGTATACCTGTAATGTCATTTTCGATTTTTTTTGCAATGTCCGGATCACTTGCCATTCTTAATCTTCGCTGCCGTTTTGCTGTACACCTTTCTTTTCTTATAAGAACATCCCCGTCAAAGCTGTTCTCGACTTCCAGAAATAAAAACTGTTTCTTTCGTTTTGGTATAAGATGTATGGAGCCTACCGTCTTCAACTAACTTATCGGAAACCCCCGGGGGATTTCTAACATCTATGTCATGAATGGTAAGTCTGGCTACACGAATCGCAGATTTTTTGTTTTTCAGTTCCTCTCCTCTCTTAGAGTTCTACGGTTTCCACGAGTTTCTCACAACCGTTATAATGGGAACCATGTTAATATAGTGCTTTAATGACATAATTTAAGAATCGGATGCAGGCGTAAAAATAAAAGGAACAGAATTAGAACGAGAAGCACATATCCCCCAACCCGTAAGGTAAGAAATTGAAAACAGTTCCATACCTACAATGTTAACCGCAAGAAGTTCCGTATCCTCGTAACGAGTGTTATCGGAAATGGCCTTTTTCATTCAGTCTTTGCAGAAGACCGGAATATAAAATTATTAAGCATGTTTAAGCTCACTCAACGCACGGCTTCTATTACTTGACACATCACTTTCATTTATCATTTATCGCAGACACCCCAATGGTCACTTCCTCCAGCACATCCAAAAGCACCCTTACCGTATCCAATGATGTAAGCATTGTAATGTTGTTCTGCGCTGCCGCGCTTCGGATTGCCGCACCATCTTCATAATGAATACCGGAAAGAATTGCACGGGTATTGATGACATAACTGACATATCCGGCACGTATTGCATTCAGGATTTCAACGCTGCCTTCCGATGGTTTACCCAGTATACGGGTACGAATTCCGTGCTGTTTCAAACATTCACCCGTGAGAGAGGTTGCTTCTATATTAAAGCCCATATCATAGAAACGTCTGACCAAAGGAAGTGCTTCCTCTTTATCCTCGTCTGCAAGCGTTACGATTACAGTCCCGTAATTCTGCACACGAATACCGGAAGCAATCATGGCTTTATACATTGCCCTGTGAAGTTTCTTATCATATCCGATTGCCTCTCCCGTAGATTTCATCTCCGGTGAAAGGTACGTATCCATACCATGCAATTTGGAAAAAGAGAATGTCGGTACTTTTACATACCATCGCTGCTTTTCTTTCGGATAGATCTCATTGATCCCCTGTGCTTTCAGGCTCTTTCCAAGAATGACTTTTGTTGCAATATCAGCCAGCGGATATCCGGTCGCCTTTGATAAAAACGGTACGGTCCGTGAAGAGCGCGGATTCACCTCAATAATAAATACATTCTGCTCTTTATCTACAATAAACTGAATATTGAACAGACCGACAATGCCGATGCCAATTCCCAATTTCTTTGCATAGTCCAGAATCGTTTCTTTTACCTTTTCGGATATACTAAACGTCGGATATACACAGATGGAATCACCGGAATGAACGCCGGTCCTTTCTACCAGCTCCATAATACCGGGAACAAATACCTCCGTTCCATCGCAAATGGCATCCATTTCCACTTCCTTACCACAGATGTATTGGTCTACCAATACCGGTTTATCTTCATCGATCTCTACGGCTGTTTTTAAATAATGGCGCAGATGTTCTTCCTTTGCCACAATCTGCATGGCTCTTCCGCCAAGCACAAAACTCGGACGTACCAATACCGGATAGCCGATTTCCTCTGCCGCTTTTATACCTTCTTCCATATTAGTCACAGCCCTTCCTTTTGGCTGCGGAATGGAAAGTTCTGACAGCAGTTTTTCAAACGCATCTCTGTTTTCAGACTTCTCAATGGCTGCACAATCTGTACCAATGAGCTTTACCCCTCTTTCCTCTAATGATTTTGCCAGATTAACTGCAGTCTGTCCGCCTAAAGATACGATCGTCCCATCCGGCTGTTCCATCTCAATCACATGCATAACATCTTCTACACATAAGGGTTCAAAATACAGCTTGTCCGATGTGGTATAATCCGTAGACACCGTTTCCGGATTGTTATTGATAATAATTGCCTCATATCCGGCTTCTTTGATCGTCTTAACCGCATGTACCGTGGAATAATCAAACTCCACACCCTGACCGATACGGATTGGACCGGAGCCAAGAACAACGATCTTCTTTCTGTTTTCGATCACCGATTCATTTTCTTCCTCATAGGTGGAATAGAAATACGGAACATAGCTTTCAAATTCTGACGCACAGGTATCGATCATCTTATAAACCGGAACTATGCCGTATTTCCTGCGCAGTTCAAATACTTCTATTTCTGTCTTATGCCAAAGCCATGCGACAGCCTTATCGGAAAAACCTGTTTTCTTTGCCTGATACAGAGCTTCCCTGTCGTCCACACATGATTTCAGTTCTGTTTCCATATCTATAATCTTTTTCATTTTGTTAAGGAAAAAGCAGTCAATTCCTGTCTGTTTGGAAATTTTTGAAACGCGGACGCCTGATCTTAACAGCTGTGCAATGGCAAAAATTCTATCATTTGTACCGATTTTTATATCATTCATTAATACATTAACGTCCTCATTTTCAAATTTTTCCATGCGCAGATGACTCACACCCGTTTCCAGAGAACGGATTGCTTTTAACAGGCTTTCTTCAAAAGTTCTGCCTACACTCATAACTTCCCCGGTAGCTTTCATCTGCGTACCAAGCTTCCGGTCTGCATCCGTAAATTTATCAAACGGAAAACGCGGCATTTTGGTGACTACATAATCCAACGCCGGTTCAAAAGAAGCCGGCGTATTAACCAACATAATCTCATCCAGTCTCATCCCCACGCTGATTTTTGCCGATACACTCGCGATCGGATAACCGCTTGCCTTCGACGCAAGGGCTGAAGAACGGGAAACCCGTGGATTTACCTCTATCAGATAATACTGAAAAGAATCCGGATCAAGTGCAAACTGCACATTACATCCTCCCTCCACCTTCAATGCACGGATCATGTTCAATGCGCTGTCGCGCAGCATTTGATACTCTTTATTCGTCAGTGTCTGGGATGGACATACCACAATGGAATCTCCTGTGTGTATTCCCACCGGGTCCAAATTTTCCATATTGCAGACTGTGATTGCCGTATCATTGGCATCACGTATCACCTCGTATTCGATTTCCTTGAAGCCTTTGATACTTTTTTCAATCAATACCTGATGAACCGGAGATAAAGCGATGGCGTTTTTAATGAGATCCATAAATTCCTGCGCATCATCCGCAAAGCCTCCGCCGGTTCCTCCAAGGGTAAATGCGGGGCGCAGCACAACCGGATAACCGATTTTCTCCGCCGCCCTTACCGCTTCATCTATTGTATTCGCAATGGCAGATGGCAGTACCGGCTCACCCAGCTCTTCACAAAGCTCTTTGAACCGTTCTCTGTCTTCTGCCCGTTCAATACTTTCGATGCAGGTTCCCAAAAGTTCCACCTGGCACTCTTTTAAAACTCCTTTTTTCTCAAGCTGCACTGCCAGATTCAGCCCGGTTTGTCCCCCAATCCCCGGCACAATGGCATCCGGGCGTTCATGACGAACAATCTTCGCGACGTATTCCAGCGTCAGCGGCTCCATATATACTTGATCTGCAACTGTCACATCCGTCATAATCGTTGCCGGATTGGAATTGCACAGCACAACCTCGTATCCTTCCTCCTTCAATGCAAGACACGCCTGCGTACCTGCATAGTCAAATTCTGCCGCCTGACCAATCACAATCGGACCGGAACCAATGACAAGTATTTTCTTTATATCAGTTCTTTTCGCCATCTTTTGTTCCCTCCATCATTTTTATAAATTGTTCAAACAGATAGCCGCTGTCCTGTGGGCCGGGCGCACTTTCCGGATGATACTGCACACCGAACACCCTGTCTTCCTCACAGGCCACGCCTTCTACCGTCTGATCCAGCAGATTTAGATGCGTTATCTTTAATCGGGTATTTGCAAGACTTGCTTTATCCACTGCGTAGGAATGGTTCTGAGAAGTAATCTCTATCTTTCCGGTCCGCAAATTTTTTATCGGATGATTACCTCCCCTGTGTCCGAACTTCAGCTTATAAATCCTGGCTCCATATGCAAGAGAAATAATCTGATGACCAAGGCAGATGCCAAAAATCGGATATTCCCCTTTCAAAGCTTTCACTAATTCTACAACCGTCTGCACATCTGCAGGATTTCCCGGTCCATTGGATAAAAAGACTCCGTCCGGCCTCAACTTTTCGATCTCCTGCACAGAAGTATTCCACGGAACGATTGTCACACTGCATCCTCTCCGGTTTAAAGTTCTCACAATATTCTGTTTCATCCCACAGTCAATAGCGGCAACATGATACTTTCCATCTGTCACCGTATAATGCTGGACGTTCTTTCGGCTTACCTGCGATACGGCATCCCGCGGAATATTATATAAGTCCAGTCTGCGAAGTCCATCCTGCAGGGATGTACCAATATCTGTAAGTAATGCCTTTCGGCTTCCAAGGTCACGTATGGAACGTACCAGTTTTCTTGTATCAATCCCGTAGATGCCCGGTATCTTATACTTCTCCATAATTTCCGATAAGGTATATTTACTTCGGAAATTGGATGGCTGGTCGTTGTAGTCTCGTACCGCCAGTCCGCCGATCGTTGGAATATCTGTTTCAAAATCCTCTTCCGTCATCCCGTAATTGCCGATCAGCGGATATGCCATTACTACTGTCTGATACGTATAGGATGGATCAGACAGGATTTCCTGATATCCTACCAAAGAAGTATTAAATACAATTTCCGTAATTTTTTCGTGCTTAGAACCAAAACCATATCCATAGTATTCGCTGCCATCGGACAAAATCAGTTTTCTGTCAAATTTTTTCATCATATATGCACCTCTTTATCTCAAACCCGCTCCGACAATTTCCTTTCAAAACGGTCTTTACGCAAATCTGCCGGGATTTTCGTCGGATATTCCCCCTGAAAACAGGCAGCGCAATACTCTTTACTATTTGTCAGTTTATTCAGCTTTTCTATCGGTAAATATCCCAGAGAGTCTACTCCAATCATACGTGCAATCTCGTCTACGCTGTGATGGCATGCAATCAGGTTTTCTTCCGAATCAATATCCGTTCCATAATAGCAGGGATATAAAAATGGAGGCGCGGAAATTCTCATATGGATCTCTTTCGCTCCGGCATCACGCAAAAGCTTTACAATACGTTTGCTGGTCGTTCCTCTGACAATGGAATCATCAATCAGAACAACTCTCTTTCCATCGATCACCTTCCTGACAGGGCTCAGCTTAATCCTGACCTTGTCCAAACGTTCATTTTGTCCGGGAGAAATGAATGTCCTTCCAATATATTTATTTTTTATCAACCCGATCCCATAAGGAATGCCGGATGTTTTCGCATACCCCAATGCCGCATCCAATCCGCTGTCGGGAACGCCGATCACAATATCCGCGCATTTGGGATAACTTTCTGCCAGCAATTCCCCGGCTTTCATACGGGATTCATGCACAGATATACCGTCTATCACAGAATCCGGTCTTGCAAAATAGATGTATTCAAAAATACAGGTTCTCTTCCTCTGTTTTTCACAGTGTTCTCTTCTTGATTCTACGCCCGTTTTTGTAAACACCAGAATCTCTCCCGGCAGCACATCCCGGATAAATTCTGCTCCTACCGCTGACAACGCGCAGCTTTCGGATGCAGCCACATATGCCCCGTCCGCCATCTTTCCATAGCAAAGCGGCCGAAACCCATAGGGATCTCTTGCCGCAATCATCTTTGTAGAAGAAATCAACACCAACGAATACGCGCCTTCCAGTAAATGCATCGTATTGCTGACTGCTTCCTCAATGCTTGACGTCCTAAGCCTTTCTCTCGTAATCACATAAGCGATGGTTTCCGTATCACTGGTTGTATGGAAAATTGCTCCCGATAATTCCAGCTGATCGCGAAGTTCCAATGAATTGGTCAGATTTCCATTGTGCGCCAGCGCCATCTTTCCTTTCTGGTGGTTGACTTCAAGAGGCTGGCAGTTATTTCTCGTGTTCCCTCCGGTTGTTCCGTATCTTACATGTCCCACCGCCATATTTCCCATCGGAAAATGCGCCAATGTATCTTTAGAAAATACTTCACTGACAAGCCCCAGATCTTTATAGGAAGAAAATACGCCGTCATCATTTACAACAATTCCGCAGCTCTCCTGTCCTCTGTGCTGCAGGGCATACAGCCCATAATAGACAAGGTCTGCAGCATTTTCCTTTTTTGTACCCATCACTCCGAATACACCGCACTCTTCATGAACAGCCATATCCCTATCCCCTCACTCTAATTCTACCGCCATTGCCATGATTCTATTTCCCGCTGTCTCCATAGTTGGACAGCACTCTTGCGGAAGGATCTTTCACGTCGCATCCTTCCCATTCTTTGTTCGGCATCCAGAAGCCGGCGACCATCTCTGCCTGCCCCGGATAATATGTTTCAAAAATCTCTCTGTATAGTAAGGATTCTTTTGTAAACGGCCTGGCATATGCATATTTTTCACACATACTCTCATACTCTTCATCTGTATATTTACGCTCTGCATACTCCTTTAGATAATCTACCATGGAATGTCCAACCGCATCGGAAAACGCCGCTTTCTCTCTCCACAAAATCTCTTCCGGTAAATAATCACCATCTTCAAATGCGCGGCGCAGAAGATATTTTCCTTTCCCATACGTGTTGATTTTTAATTCCGGATTTACGGACATCACATATTTTACAAAATCTAAATCGCCAAACGGTACTCTTGCTTCCAATGAGTTTACGGAGATACAACGGTCGGCGCGAAGAACGTCGTACATATGAAGTTCCCGGATTCGTTTTTGCGCTTCCATCTGGAATGCCATTGCATCCGGTGCGAAATCTGTATATTTATATCCAAACAATTCATCCGATATTTCACCCGTCAGCAGAACACGGATATCCGTCCGTTCATGGATCGACTTGCACACCAGATACATTCCCATAGATGCGCGGATTGTCGTTATATCGTAAGTTCCCAGTAACTGAACGACTGTTTCCAGCGAAGAAAGCACTTCATCCGGCGTCATATAAACCTCCGTATGGTCGCTTCCAATATAATCCGCCGCCTGTCTTGCATACTTTAAATCAATGGCGTCTTCTCTCATACCAATCGCAAAAGTCTTAATCGGTTCTTTGCTTTTCTTTGCCGCAATCGCGCATACCAGAGAAGAATCCAGTCCTCCGGAAAGCAAAAACCCCACCTTTGCGTCAGCTGCAAGACGTTTCTCTACTCCGGCTGTGAGTTTATCATGAATATTTTTGCATACGGCCTCCAAATTATCGCGGCAAATACGATCCGATTTAGCAATGTCGCAGTAACGGATCAACTGACCGCTTTTATAATAGTGTCCCGGCGGAAACGGCATAATCCGATCCGTAAGCCCCACCAGATTTTTCGCCTCGCTGGCAAATATAACGGCTCCTTCTTTGTCATATCCATAATACAGCGGCCGGATACCGATCGGATCTCTTGCCGCAATAAATTCTCCTGCGTCTCCGTCATAGATAATACAGGCAAACTCCGCATCCAGCATGGCAAACATATCTGTTCCATATTCCTGATACAACGGTAAAAGAATCTCACAATCCGATTCACTTTTAAATGTATATTTCTCTGACAGTTCTTCTTTCAGCTTCTTAAACCCATAAATTTCTCCATTGCAGACCACATAGCACTCACCCAGCCTAAATGGCTGCATCCCCGACGGAGCCAGACCCATAATCGATAATCTATGAAATCCAAGCAGTCCGTTTTTGGTTTCCACAATCCGGCTGTCATCCGGTCCTCTTGATATGGTCCTGTGAAAGCCTTTCAAAAAAACATCAAAATCAGCGCTGCGGCTGCAATAACTCATAATAGAACACATAGGAATGTCCCTCCCTAATCTCACTCCTTCTAATTTGAAAAAAAAGCAAGGATATCTTTCATGGCGCTTTTCCCTGCGCCGCAAAAGACTCCCTTGCCTTTACGTGTTGGATCATACACCTATCCATATCATTTGTCAATCTTTTTTATTTCTTCTATCATCCCAAAAAAGATTGACAAAACACATCATCTGCTGTATATATAGAAGATGAGCAAAGGCGTTCATTTTCAGGCAGGAATCACCTGCCTTGAAAACAGATGCTTTTGCTTTTTAATTTATAATGAAGGCATCCGCAACAATACGTCTCCTGTAATGAGCGCAAACGTCTGATCCATCTGATGACCGCACAAAAACATGAAATGCATGTTCTGCAAAAAGCATAAACAATTTTGGGGAGATATGATATAATATGCAAACCATGGATGCTGCAAATGAAAAGAAAGTAGGTAGGCTTATGAAATATTCAAAAGAAGAGGTCATCCAATATGTGTATGAAGAAGATGTGAAATTCATCCGCCTCGCCTTTTGCGACGTATTCGGCAAACAGAAAAACATATCCATTATGCCGCAGGAACTTTCCCGCGCTTTTGAATACGGCATTGCCATTGACGCATCCGCTATCTCCGGTTTCGGCGATGAAAACTATTCCGATCTGTTTCTGCACCCTGAGCCAGACACGCTGGTTCCTTTGCCGTGGAGACCAGAGCATGGACGTGTCGTAAGAATGTTCTGCAGCATTACTTATCCGAATGGAAACATATTTGAATGTGATACGCGTTCTATTTTAAAAAATGCGATTGAAAAAGCGAATATTTCCGGATATCAGTTTTTCTTTGGCGCAGAGCAGGAGTTTTACCTGTTCAAGCTGGATGACAATGGAAATCCAACCAGGGAACCTTACGATCATGCCTCTTATATGGATATCGCCCCGGAAGACAAAGGCGAAAATATCCGCCGCGAAGTATGCCTGACTCTGGAGCAGATGGAAATCCAGCCGGAAAGCTCACATCACGAAGAAGGACCGGGACAAAACGAAATCGATCTTCGCTATTCTGATCCGCTGACCGCTGCAGACAACGCCATGACGTTTCAAACGGTTGTAAAGACAATCGCCCGGCAGAATGGCCTATACGCTGATTTCAGCCCAAAGCCACTGGAAAACGAGCCCGGAAACGGCTTCCATATCAATATATCCGTCAAATCAAAGTACGATGCAGACAATATGAATTACTTGATCGCAGGGATATTGGATAAAATTGCTGATATGACGGTATTTTTAAATTCAACCGAAAGTTCTTATCATCGTTTTGGCAGCAGCAAAGCGCCAAAATATATTTCCTGGTCCAGAGAGAACCGTTCACAGCTTGTAAGAATCCCTGCCGCTGTCGGTGAATACCGTCGTATTGAACTTCGTTCTCCTGATCCGGCTGCAAATACTTACCTGATATTTGCCCTGATAATCTATGCCGTTCTCGATGGAATCGAGAATAAACTAAAGCTGCCGTCCCCTGCGGATATCAATCTGTATAAAGCAGATGCAGCTGTCCTTGCCAATTTTAAACAGCTGCCCGGCAGTCTGAAATCTGCCCGTGCAGCAGCTGCAGGCAGCGATTTTATCAAAAAACACATACCGGATGCTATATTAGACATCTATTGTAATAGATAATGTAAGCCAAAGAAAAAGGAGGTGCAAAATGAGTTTCAAAGAACGGATTTACAGTATACTCATTGTGTCTGCAGCAGATCACTTCACCTCTGCCTTTACCGACCTGCTCCCCGAAACAAGATATTTCCCGATTCAAACTGCTGCCAGCGTCAGCGCCGCCAAACGGATACTCGCCGAACAACCTTTTGATTTTGTCATCATCAACGCGCCTTTGCCGGATGATATCGGTACTCGTTTTGCAATTGACACCTGTACCAATCAGCAATCCGCTGTGCTGCTTTTGGTAAAAAACGATATATATGACGGTATTCACGATCAGGTTGTTGCATACGGTGTGTTCACACTGCCAAAACCAACATCAAAGTCAACCATACTACATGCTCTAAACTGGATGGAAAGCGCCAGAGAGCGATTGCGGCAATTTGAAAAGAAAACCCTGTCTATCCAAGAAAAAATGGCAGAAATCCGTCTTGTCAACCAGGCAAAATGGATTTTAATCCGTGAATTAAATATGAATGAACCCGATGCTCACCGTTATATCGCAAAACAGGCAATGGATCGCTGTATTACAAAACAAACCATTGCCGAAGAAATCATTAAGACTTATACGTAATCCTGTGATCTGCCTGATCTCCAATGGATACTCTGACATGATTTTCTTCTCATTTCTTAAAGTTTTCCAGTTTCTAAAATTGAAATTCTCTCATTTGCTTATTTTCTGTAAAAAATCTGCAGGATTATAATTCACATAGATCAATCCCCGTGTCAAAAGGATTTGACATAGGGATTTTGTCTAAAAGTCAAATCTTTTTGGTAGAAACCTGGTTTGTTGAATGATAAAATCCCGATGGTTCAAGGATACATATCAATCGACAAACAACGGAAGGAGGAAGAAAGTTGGAAGTTGGCGCACAAATAAAAAAATACCGCAGTAATATGGGGATTTCCCAAGAAGAACTGGCCGAAAAAGTCTATGTGAGCAGACAGACAGTCTCTAATTGGGAAACGGGAAAAAACTATCCGGATATTCATAGCGTATTACTGCTAAGTTCTGTATTCAACGTATCTCTTGACCAGTTAATGAAAGGAGATGTTGAAACTATGAAAGAAGAAATCAAGGAAACAGAAATTACAAAACTCAATAAATATGGAGGTATTTATGCTGTATTTTTGATTCTAACAGTTATTACATTTGTTCCGTTTATAGCGTTCATGGAATGGTATGGACTGATCCCGTGGAGTGCGGTGTACGCAATCGCAGTATATTTTGCATGTAAAGCAGATAAAGTCAAAAAAGAAAATCATATTTCAACCTATAAAGAAATTGTTGCCTTTACAGAAGGACAAAGATTAGATGAAATGGAAGAACAGCAGGAAATCGGAAAACGTCCCTATCAAACTGTAATGTATATGCTTGGAAGTGCAGCGATATCTTTTATTCTTGTTTACTTGATGGCAAAACTTTTTTCTATCTGATCATGTAATGTAGAGCTGCCTTATACATAGCATATCGGAGATTGACAGGAGGCGGTGCCTAACCGCCTTCTTCTCACGGCACAGGACATGCGGTTCACGTATCCTGTGCTTTCATTAGTTGATCTACACAAACGGATAGTCTGATACAATTTGAATCGCAATTTCCTTTGCCAATGCACTGGATACGTCCCTGCCGTCTGTTCTTCCGAGACGCACACAAAAATATAGATTTCCCTCTGCGGTTTCTGCAAATCCGGTAAACCATGCATCAACAACCATGCCGTCTGTTTTACCCATCCCCGTTTTCCCATAGACTGAAAAGTCTGTCCGCTCCTGCTCCCTTACCAGCATGACCTGTTTTAATTCACTTCGTGTTTCTTCTGAATATTCCGAATTTTCACCAAAGATGCGTTCCATTACTTCCGCCTGTTCTTTCGGGGAAATCATCAAAGACGATTCAAGCCAAAATCCGGTCAAAGCCCGGTTGTTATTGTTTGTATTCAACCGCCCCTCCCAATCAGAACTATCACAATTGCCATACGAAAGCTTTTCCAGTTCCGCCTGCATCCTGTCCTGCCCAATATCGTCTATGAGCTGTCTGTAATACCACACGCAGGAAGTACGGAATGCTTCTTTGAAATCGATATCCCTATTCCATTCCTCGTTCCAAAATACTTCGCCGCTCCATGTTCTGACAGAATCCTCCGGCTCAAGGATTCCATGTTCCAGCGCTGTCAGGGAAGAAATAATCTTAAAGGTGGAACAGGGAGATCGCCTGGTCTCGGCAAGCTCATCATTATAGATTGTATAACGCCTGTTGGAAGCATCATATAGAACCGCCGTTCCGTTCCGTCCGTTAAAATAGTCTGACCAGTCTGCATGGGTGATCTCCGGCTCCGCTATCATGCCTTCGGTATCATCTTTTGTATCTTTCGTATTTTCCTCCGGAGAAACATTATCCGATTCTATTTCCCGCTGCTGCGTGTTCTCTTCCTCCATTCCTTCTGTTACAGCTCCCACAGCAATCTTTTCTTCTGGGCCATGTTCTTTTGAACAGCCCGCTAAAAAAACTGCATATAAAAATATCCAATATCCCAATTTAAAATAATTGTTCCTCTTTTTCATCATTTCTCCTGTTCCATTGATATCACAACCTGTGTTTACTCCGGTACTTTTTAAGGAAGCTTTGAACATAACTCCCACCGCTAAAATACCGACTTCTTATTTAAATGTTATATCATACCCGGCAGCAATCGTCCACCTCATTCCAATGGTTCTTTAAAACCGGCGAAAACATAGCGGATAAACGTTGACAACCCCTGCCAACTATGGCACTATACTGTATAAAACTATTGTCTTGGGAGAACAACCTGTGAGAAAAAAGAATATTCTCATTTATAAGAGAACATACAAACACAATTACGGTGATCCGATCATTGCCGACTGCTGCGGTTATCTGATCCAAACAGCCGCAGAAAAACATAATCTGCCGGTGAAAATCTCCATGGCGAACGTATTTTGCAGATTATCTTTCTTAAACCGCTTACGCCTGCGCCATACGGATATCATCGTATACCCGGGAGGCGACCTGAACTCCGTCCCGTTCAATGAGATGCTGCTGAAACTGCTGCATCATGCAGAAGCGTACCCTTCGATTGAAATTTATATCCATGCGATCGGCATTAACCGAAAGAAAGTAAAAAAAAGAAATGTCCGTCTGTTAAAAGAAATGTTCCGTCTGCCGCAGGTAAAACAGGTGACGACGCGCGGCGATATCGGAAAGCTTGAAAAATATATGAAAACGCCGAAACCATATCCTCCGGCGCTCGTGTTTGATCCGGCGGTCTGGGTCAATGAAGCATATGGCATCGAACGCGATCCAAACTCCGACGTCATCGGCATCGGACTGATCCGCCCGGAAATTTTTTCCGAACGAAGCACAGGTATTTCAGAAAAACAGGTCAAACAGATGTATAAAGACATTGTCGGCGAACTTGAAACCAGAGGCTTCCGATGGCAGTTTTTTACAAACGGACTTTACGGAGAATACCGGTTTGGCGTGCGGCTTTTAAAAGAAATGGGACGCAGCCGCCGCGAATACATCGGACATCATATTTTCAGCGCAAAAAAACTGGTGAAAAAGATTGCCGGTTACCGCGCCGTAATCGCCGCAAGAATGC
The DNA here is from genome assembly GCA_011959925.1 of Lachnospiraceae bacterium. Classification (GTDB taxonomy): domain Bacteria; phylum Bacillota; class Clostridia; order Lachnospirales; family Lachnospiraceae; genus Roseburia_B. The sequence continues at coordinate 27,645 of BLMD01000008.1, read as the reverse complement.
ACGCCAATATCATCGCCACATCCCTGAACATCCCGTCGGTCGGCCTTGTCTGGAACGATAAGATGAATCTGTTTGCGGAAATCATCGGCTGTCAGGACCGGTATATCGCACAGGAGCATCTCACAGACGCCGGCTATATCGCAGACCGGATGGAAAGTGCCATCCGTGAAGGCTACGACCAAAAGCGCATCCATGCCATGAAACAAAAAACCATGGAAACCATTCAAAACATCATACTGGATTAAACGCAGAAGAAATTTTGTATATCCTCTCGTTCCATAGACAAAAGCGTTCGTTGGCTGCCCACCAGACAAACGCTTTTCTGCTTTCCTGATCTTTTTTACTTATCGCATTTCTTACAGCGCCTCCACATCGATCCCCTTCAAAAGCTGATTCTTTCGGATTTCTGCGCCTTCTTCGTCAAACAGGTACGCCCGGTAGAGCAGAACGCACATTTTCTCCCCGATATCCACATGCCGCCGCTCAAGCGAACGGTTTGTCGTCAGGCGGACGCCGTTCACCGACAGCGTCAGCTCCAGATAGCTCCCGCGGAATACGACGTTTTCAATCACACCCTCTTCTACGGCGTCCATCAGATTGGCAAACTTTTTATTGTCGCTTTTAAATGCTTCGACAAATTCCGGACGGACAATGACTTTTTTTCCTTCCGGAATATCGCCGTATCCTTTAAAGCCGGAAAGATTCTCAAGGATCGTGGAAGTTCCGATAAACTGTGCCACAAACGGCGTCTTCGGATTTTTGTAAATCGTAATCGGGCTTCCCATCTGCTCCAGCTTTCCTTCGTTAATAATAATGATATCATCTGCCACTTCGACCGCCTCTTCCTGGTCGTGCGTAACAAAAATACTGGTAATCCCGACTTTCTGGATCATATCCTTTAACCATTTCCGCAAATCCTTGCGGACTTTCGCATCGATCGCGGCAAAGGGCTCATCCAGAAGCAACAGCTGCGGATTGGGCGCAATCGCCCTGGCAAACGCAACTCTCTGCCGCTGTCCGCCGGAAAGCTGGTTCGGATAACGTTTCTCAAGCCCCTCCAGGCCGATCAGGGAAATCATTTCCATAACGCGTGCATGGATGCGCTGTTTGTCTGCTTTCTGAACTTTTAAACCGAATGCAATGTTATCGTAAACGGTCATATATCGAAACAGCGCGTAATTCTGAAATACAAATCCGATGCCCCTCTCGCTTGCGGGAACGTCATTGACTACCTTTCCCTCTATAATGACATCACCGCTGTCCTGCTGCTCCAGCCCTGCCAACATCCGTAAAATCGTGGTTTTGCCGCTTCCGCTTGGACCAAGCAATGCGACTAATTTTCCCTGTGCAATCCCGAAATTAATCTGTTTTGCCGCCTCGTAATCTCCGAATTTTTTGCATATATCTTTCATTTCTACGTACATGGTCATCCTCCAAAATCAAATATCGTCTCTTTTTCCGCGATATTCTACGATATTTTTCAAAATCAGCATTACAAGCGCCATCCCCACCAACAGGGAAGAAACCGCAAACGCCTGCGTAATCGAATCCGCACTGCCCGCCATATAAAGAGCATCGATTTCAAGCGGAAGCGTAAACGTTTTACCTCTCGCTTTTGACACCGCATACACTGCGCCGAATTCTCCAAACGCCCTTGCCGCGCAGAGAATAATGCCGTACAGCAGCCCCCATTTGATATGCGGAAACGTAATTTTCCTGAAAATCGTAAAACCGGACGCTCCCATCATGGCTGCCGCCTCTTCTTCGTCGCGGCCCTCGGCATACAATACCGGTATGATCTCTCGGGAGATAAACGGAAACGTCACAAAAATTGTGGCAAGCACAACTGCGGGAACCGAAAATACAAGCGCAATGTCCGTTCCAAGCGCGTCGTTGATACCGTCGATCAGAGGTTTTGCCCATCCGGTCCGCCCAAATGTCATGATATAGGCAAGACCCGCAATGACGGGAGAAACGGAAAACGGAATATCAATCAGCGTTGAGAGTACATTTTTTCCCCGAAAATCAAATTTGGTCACCAGCCAGGACGCAATCACACCGAATACCGTATTGACTGCGACCGCAATCAGCGTTGCAATCAGCGTAACTTTTAAAGCGGACAGCGTATAATCTGCCGTAAGCGCCGTCCGATACGATTCCAGTCCGTCCGCAAGCGCCCGGTAGATCACTTCCAGAAGCGGCATAACGAGCATCAATAGAAAAAACGCCGCGCTGATTCCGATCAGAAAAAATTTTACAACCTTAGAATTTCTCTCTTTCATCTGCCCCTCCTACGCATTTGTCCGCCGGCTTGCAACATGCTGTATGATATTGATCAAAAACAGCATGATAAATGAAATCACAAGCAGCACAAGTGCAATCGCCGCCGCTCCTTCATAGTCCACATTGCCGGAATTTAACTTCTGCATAATAATATACGAAACGACCTGGGTTCCGTTTTTCTCACTGTTTCCCGATATGTAAATGACGCTTCCGTATTCCCCGATGCCTCTGGCAAGCGCAAGACCAAATCCGGTCAAAAGCGCCGGCCGTATTTCCGGAAAAATAATTTTCCAAAATACAGTCAACCGGGAAGCGCCCAACATATATGCCGCTTCTTCATAAGACGGCGAGAGCGTTTCTAATACCGGCTGAATCGCCCGGACCACAAACGGAATGCCGATAAAGATCATGGCAATTACAATTCCCGTTTTCGTATAGGCGATTTCAATGCCGATGCTCTCAAATGCCCTGCCCAAAACACCGCTGTCCGAATACATTTTCGTCAGCGTAATGCCTGCCACCGCTGTCGGCAGCGCAAACGGAAGCTCAATCATACCGTCCATCAGCCTTTTTCCCGGAAACTCATAGCGCACCAGCACCCATGCCAGTATGACACCGAATACGCAGTTGATCACTGCCGCAAACAGCGCGCAGCCAATGCTTGTAACAAACGACTGCACAACGTTTGGACGCGTCATAAGCTCCGCAAATTCTCCAGGGGACAACCGGAACGAATAGGCAAGAACCGACGCCAGCGGAATCAGAATAATCAGCGAAAGCATCGCAACCGTAACGCCCATACTCATTCCGAATCCCGGAATAATGGATTTTCTTTTTTTTGCCTGTGCCTGTTTCAATGCTGCTGCCTCCTACTGATTACTATAGATTTCATCAAAAATAGCGTCGTCTGCAAAGAAATCTGCATACGCCTGATCCCAGCCGCCAAAATCGTCAATTGTACACAGATTGACAGACAGATCAAACGTATCTGAAAACTCCTGCAGCACCGACTCATCCGACGGCCGGTAAAAATGCGTACCCGCCAGACGCTGCGCGTCCTGCGTATATAAGTATTCCAGATAAGCTTTTGCCGTTTCCTGCGTGCCGTTTTTGTCTGCATTTTCATCTACAATGGCTACGGAAGGCTCAGCTAAAATACTGATGCTCGGCGTCACAAGCTCATATTCTCCCGGATATTCCTGAAGCGTCAAAAGCGCTTCGTTTTCCCACGCGATCAGCACATCTCCCTGTCCGTTTTCCACAAACGTCGTCGTCGCTCCTCTTGCGCCGGAATCCATAACCAGTACATTATCATACACTTTCGATACGAAATCTTTCATCTTCGTTTCGTCCCCGCCAAACGTCTCCTTCGCATACTGCCATGCCGCCAGGAAATTCCAGCATGCGCCGCCGGAAGATTTTGGGTCCGGCGTAATGATCTCAACGCCTTCTTCTGTCAGATCGTCCCAGTCTTTGATTCCTTTTTCATTTCCGCTGTGTACCAGAAACACGATCGTCGACGTATAAGGAGAACTGTTTTTCTCAAATTCGTCCATCCATCCTTCCTCGATCAGTCCTGCTTCCTCGATCGCCGTAATATCGTGGGCAAGCGCCAGCGTGACAACGTCCGCATCGTTTCCTTCGATCACGGAACGCGCCTGCGAACCGGAGCCGCCGTGAGACTGCACAAGCTCGATCTCATTCCCCGTTTCTTCTTTATAATGTTCGGCAAACATTTTGTTATATGCCTCATAAAACTCACGCGTCGGATCGTAAGACACATTGGTAAATGTAAGCGTCCCGTCATCCTTCTTGTCTCCGCATCCTGCAAATACCCCCGTCATACATACCGCCGTCATCGTAAAACATATTGCGTTCCGAATCCAATTTCTTTTTTTCATCTTCCGCTTCCTCTCCTGTTCTCTTTCAAATTTACGCAAACGATTGCCTTTCGTTTGCCGTTTCTTTCTTTGTTATAGAGAATAATAAAGGAATAACAGCCGTTTTGTCAATCACTTATAACTCAAACGTTTGCTCTATTAAACTGTTATCGCCCGCTTCCTGACCGTAATAGTTGTGCTTTTTACGGCAGCATTGTATAATAGAAAGAAAACGACAGATATGTAGTTTGAAAGGAGAATATCTGCAATGAAAAAAGAGAACAGATTTCTAACAGTATACCAAGAAGGGTCTTTCCTTAGTACCTTGAACATAATTCTGATCGACCAGGAAACAGGCGTCAACTATCTGTTTACAGCAACCGGACATGCCGGAGGATTGACCCCTTTATTGAATGCGGACGGAAACCCGGTAATAACGCCCCAAAAATAAGGAGATTGTTATGTCGTTAAAGAAAATCGCAGAAATGACAGGCGTTTCTCCCTCTACCGTCTCAAGAGTTTTAAACAACGTTTCCTCTACCTGTGCTTCCAAACAAGTACGCGATAACATATTTCAGGCTGCAAGAGAAATCGGATACTGCCGCAATGAAAATGCAAGAAAACTGAAAAGCCGTGTTAAGGACGAAACATCCGTACGGCATATCAGCATTGTGCTCGCACGCATCAAGGTTCTGGATGCAGATCCGTTTTTTTACGAATTATTCCGCAGTCTTGAAATTTCTCTCTATGAAAATCAGGCGGTGATCGATGAAATTATCTACACAGAAGAAAACCTTTCCCCGGACTCACTCGCTAACTCCCAGGGCGTGATCATACTCGGCCGCTGTTCGGAACAGCTTCTTAGCCAGATTATGTCCTTAAACAATAATATCGTAGGAATCTGGAGAAATCCAATGAATTTCAATGTAGACGAAGTCGTATGCGACGGCCAGAAAGCCGCCGAGCTTGCCATGAAGCATCTGATTTCCCTTGGTCATAAAAATATCGCTTATATCGGAGACTGTTCGCACGAAAGCCGATACATCGGCTACTGCAACTGCCTGATCCGCAATCATCTTCCGATGAATTATGAGTGGATCAAGCAAACCGACCAGACAAGAGAATCTGCACACGCAGCTTTTTCTGAATTACTGGAAAGTGCACAGGATTTTTCTGCCGTTTTCTGTGCAAATGATGTCACCGCAATTGAAGTCCTTCGGATTTTAAAGGCACAAAAACGGAACATCAAACGAAACATTTCCGTAATTTCCATTGATAACATTGAAGACAGTGAAAATACGACGCCGTTTTTAACGACGATCCATATTCCAAGAAAAGAAATGGCACATATGGCTGTCACTCTGTTATTAGACCGGATGGCAAAAAAACATACCGAATCCGTGCGGATTGAATTTCCCTGCCGCATCGTAAACCGCGGCAGCTGTTATCCAAGATGACCGGCCGGCCGCACGAACGTGTCTGCAGGCAAAACGGAATCTCAATGCCCGATTCGCAAAAAAATTCCGGAAGTTCCGAAAAACGAAACTTCCGGGATTTTCTATTTCACGGCATTAATTAATACCTAAACCGGCGCTTGCATAGCCTGCAACCGTATTGAGCAGCGACAGGCCGCTTGCCGTTGCCGAAAATACCAGCATAAGCCGAGTTTGAGCCGTTACCGGGATATTGAGTCCTGTAAGCGATCCATTTAATAATGTACCGATGGATATCACTCCGGTAAGCGACGGTGTCAGATTGATCAGCGTTCCGGCAATCGGAGAAAATACGTTGTTCGGCGTTGCGGATTGATAGATCTGCGCATTTACCGTCACATTAGAACCCAGTAAAGAAAGCGCCGCCGTTGTACTAAAGAACGCGCTGAATGAGGTAATGATACCGGCGCGCGGAACCTGAAACGCAAAGTTCGTAAGTGTTCCTGCAGCATTTGTAATATCAATCGTCGATCCTAAAATCGTAAGCCCCTGCACGCTGCTTCCAAATCCAACAAAAGCAGGAAGTCCCGCAAGTCCTCCGGCAATTGTCGTCAAGGCAACCGGAAGTCCTGATGCAAACGGAATAATTGCTCCCGTACCGGCAGCCCCGGTTGCTCCGGTTGCTCCGGTTGCTCCAGTCGCTCCATCTGCTCCGGTTGCCCCGGTCGCTCCGTCTGCTCCGGTTGCTCCAGTCGCTCCGGTTGCCCCGGTTGCTCCGGTCGCTCCGTCTGCTCCGGTTGCTCCAGTCGCTCCGGTTGCCCCGTCTGCTCCGGTTGCTCCGGTTGCCCCGGTCACTCCGGTCGCCCCGGTTGCTCCGTCTGCTCCGGTTGCCCCGGTTGCTCCGTCTGCTCCGGTTGCTCCAGTCGCCCCGGTCGCTCCGTCTGCTCCGGTTGCCCCGGTTGCTCCGGTCGCTCCGACCGCTCCGTCTGCTCCGGTTGCTCCAGTCGCCCCGGTCGCCCCGGTCGGGCCTTCATCTCCCGGGCATCCTTTCGGTCCCTGGATCCCGATCGGCCCGGTCACACCCTGGATACCCTGCGGTCCGGTTACGCCCTGCGGACCCATAGGTCCGGTGGCTCCCGTTGCTCCCGTTGGTCCGGGAATACCTCTGGGACCCTGAATCCCGACATCTCCCTGCGGGCCTGCCGGTCCAACCGGACCCGTCGGCCCCACGGGTCCCATAGGTCCTGCATCTCCCTTAGGGCCTTCGCATCCCGGATCCCCTTTAGGACCGATATCACCGCGGACACCCTGGATCCCCTGCATACCCTGGGGACCTGCGTAACCCCTGGGACCCGTATAACCTCTCGGTCCCGTATTTCCGGTCGGTCCGACCGGCCCTGTATTTCCTCTGGGACCTCTTGCACCGGGAGCGCCGGGAATCCCCTGCGGGCCTATCGGTCCCTGATCTCCTCTGTCGCCTTTGGGACCGGGACATCCGGTATCTCCTTTGATTCCCTGCGGTCCCGCAGGACCCTGGTCCCCCTTGGGACCCGCCGGGCCGCGTTCACAGCAAGGCGAACAACATGTTTTTTGACAATCTTCATGTGGGTTCTTTTGATTCATTTCGTACACATCCTTTCTAAATAATCCGAAAAGATACTTAAAAAGCATCTTTTTCTACAAATACTTTATGAATATCCCCCATTTTTGTTACATTTTTCCGAAAAAAATCAGAGCGTGTCTAAAACACGCTCTAGGAAATGTGAAGATTGTCAAAATATTGTTTGTTATAAAGATATGATTTAGAATAAGGCTTCAGCGCCCCCGCTCTGTCATTGTATTCCTTTGCTTTTTTCCGATCCCCTATCTTATCAAAACATACACATAACTGTAAGAGGGGGATATAATCATAGCAATCCGGCAGGACAAATCCCCCTGCATGATCCTTTTTGGGTCTGTGCAGTGCAGTTTCATACCAATAGGCTGCCGTATGGTAATTTTCGTGCTCCAAAAAATATTTTCCGATTTCACAGCACAATTCCGCTCTCGGCAAATCAAAGCTCATACTGCGCAGCAACACATTTAATGCAGCCGCATCCTGCCCCAGACGGTAATAACAGTCGGCACAGACGGCGCACGCCTCGATTTTGTTCTCGATCCATCCTTCTTCTGAGAGCAGAAATTGTTCCAGCACAGAAACAGCCTCTTCGTATTGTTTGTGATAATACAGCTCACGCCCGTAATAATATTGCTGCCGCAAATCCAATGTCTTACCCTCCGCAAGCAGCTTCCGATATATTCTCAGATTCCGGTCAGGATCCCCGGATCTCATTTTTTTGTGACTAATTGCGATGTCCGAATAAACGAGTCTGCCAACCGGAGGAATTACTTCATGGACTGCGCCGACCCAGCGGTATTTGGAACAATTTCGGATCCATCTTTCCCTGAAATAAGAAAAAGACGGTTTTCCGGCTTCATCAAAAGCCGTATTATATTTCATCATAACAATATCGGTATCCGGCTGCAACATCTGCTTTAAGTTCAGAAATTTTTCTTTTTCCGTATCTTTTAAAACATCGTCTGCATCCATCCACATACAGTAATCCATCGACGCCTTGGAAAAAGAATAGTTTCTAGCGTCCGAAAAATCATCTTTCCATGGATACGAATAAACTTTGGATGTATACTCGGACGCTATTTCTATCGTCCGGTCTGTAGAACCGGTATCTACAACGATAATCTCGTCTACCAGTTCCGCCACGCTGTCAAGACAGCGTGCAAGATGCAGTTCCTCATTTTTGACAATCATGCAAAGGCTTATGGTCGGCATATACGCATCCTCCCCTTCTTTGAATTATTGCCTGCCAAGCTTTTCTATGCTTACATTCATATTAATTTTGGAAACGCCTGCCGAAGAATTCCATGCAAAAAAAAGCATCGAGGCACTGGGGATTTCCGCAATAAAATATCTTGATATGACAAGCAGTTCCTTTCGGCTTCCTGTCTCTGCGCGCGAAGCATATATCGTCTGCCCGCAGTCATTAAATATCGGCGTAAGCTCGATAAACCCATGTCTTTTCATTTCCGTGGATAAATAATAATAAACCGCATAATACCCGGGCGCAAGCGCCACGGAATAGTCATTGCACAGAGATATATTTTGTGTAACATCCGGTATATCCGTTTTAAGCGGAAGACTGGCGCTTTCCGGCAAAAAAAGATCCCTCCCGAAAAACGACGCAAACGCGCTGTTCTGCGGATAGCCGCAAGGTCCCGCCGGTCCGCGCGGTCCGGGTTCCCCTCTTGGTCCCTGCGGTCCGGTTGCCCCCTGCGGTCCCTGCGGACCTGTGACTCCCTGCGGCCCCGGTTCTCCGCGTTCCCCCGGACACCCAGGAGGTCCCGGCTCTCCTCTGGCTCCCTGCGGTCCCGGTTCTCCGCGCTCGCCCTGACATCCCGGAGGCCCCGGTTCTCCGCGCTCACACGGGCATCCCGACGGACCCGACCCCCTGCATTCACACGGGCATCCCGACGGACCCGGCTCTTTGCATTCACACGGACATTCCCACGGGTCCGGCTCTTTGCATTTACACTCCTTCTCTTCTTCCGGTTTTTCCGATTCGGGTTCACAGCAGCAGGAAGAATCCTCTTTTTCCGATTCCTCACTGCCCGCATGGCAGGAAGAATCGGACGATGCCGTGTTTCCCTCTGCTTCACAATGGAGCGGATACTGCGGAACATTTTGACTGAAGTTTCTGTTAAAATTTCCTCCCATGCCAAACAGATTCTGCAGCTGAAGCATCCAATTCGTATTCATATTATTCAATCGAACCACCTCGTTTCTATTGGGTCTTGGTAATGACACAGGCATTCTGTCATCAAAACGTCCAAATGACGATCCTGCCGCGCCGGAGCATCTGATTATTTTACTGCTGCTGTTAAAAACCATCATATCGGGATTTCCGGCGCGTATAATAAAGTATATGCATAGACTCAAAATTTGTTTTCAGGACTTGTCCATGCCTGTCTATCAAATACTCTGAAAACGAGATCGGTCCGAACCGTCTCTCCAAGCGTTCGATTCCCGCAATACGTCTTCGGAAAAAAAGACAAAAAGAAAGGCCAGAACGGCTGCTGCAGCCTTCTGACCTAATAGTATCGCATTCACATGCTGTTTCTGTTTTTCGCTTCATCCACGCGTCACTCTGAAAAAACCGCTTCCAGCATTTTCGGTAATTCTTCCAATGCCGCAACCGCAGGAACCTTCTCATGGATCCGTCCAAACCCGTACGCCGCATGCACAAAATCCACACCCGCTTCTTTGCTTGCACGGTAATCTCCCTGAATATCTCCCACATAAACCGCATGGTCTATGCCGTTCCTTTTCACAACCAGGCCGATATTGAACGCCTTGCCCATGTTGTTGTTTCCAAAACACTCCGTATCCTGAAAATACTTCCAAAAGCCATAATAATCCAAAAACGCTTCAATATAGCCTTTCTGACAGTTGCTTACAATATAAAGCGGATACCTTTCGGCAAGAATTTTCAATGTCTCTTCTAACCGCGGGTATAACACGCCTCCATGCATACGCAGATACGCGTTTTCGTATTCCCCGCAGCGGTCTGTCAGCGCAATGGCTTCTTCCTCTTTCAGCATGGGGAACAATGTTTTTGCAATATCCGTCATCGTAAGCCCCATCACGTTTTGAATATCTTCCCTTGTAATCTCCCGAAGCCCGTTTTTCTCTTTCCGAACCACCTGATCCCAGGACTTTGCCACATGATCCGAAGAATCCCATAAAGTTCCGTCCATGTCAAAAATGACCCCTTGTTTCATAATGCTCTCCTGTCTCCTTTCTGCTGCAGGACATTCCCGTTTTTACAGACGCCGGCAGTTTTTCTGTTCCGGTATTTCAAAGCCCGGCCGGAGGCAGATCCTTTTTCGGTATCCTAAGCCTCGTCGATTGCTTTTCCGATATCATGCCGCATATATTTATTGTCAAAGGAAATCCATTCCGCCGCCGCATATGCGTTTGCTCTGGCTTCTTTTAAGCCGGCTCCTTTTGCCGTTATGCCAAGTACGCGGCCGCCGTTTGTCACGACCTTCCCGTTTTCGTTTAATTTCGTCCCGGCATGGAAACAGTAGTAACCGTCTTTATCCGCAAAATTCTCTTCTCCTTTGATTTCAAATCCCTTTTCATACGAAACCGGATATCCGGCGGAAGCCAGCACGACGCAGACCGCCGCATTGTCTTCAAATTCCAGTTCGATTTGATCCAGGGTTCCGTCTGCACACGCCTCCATTACATCGATGATATCGTTTTTCATTCTGGGCAGGACAACCTGCGCTTCCGGATCTCCGAATCTCGCATTATACTCTAACACCTTCGGTCCGTCCTCTGTCAGCATCAAGCCAAAGAAAATGACGCCCTTATATTCTCTTCCTTCTGCAGCCATCGCATCCACCGTCTTCTGATAAATATGCTCTCTGCAGAACGCATCCACCTCGGGCGTATAGAACGGGCTTGGGGAAAACGTACCCATTCCTCCGGTATTTAAGCCCTCGTCGCCGTCTTTCGCACGCTTGTGGTCCTGTGCGGAAGACATGATCTGAATGGTCTTTCCGTCCACAAAAGAAAGTACGGAAACTTCCCGCCCCGTCATAAATTCCTCCACGACCATATGGTTTCCGGCGGAACCGAATTTTTTATCTTCCATGATTTCTTTTACGCCGGCTTTCGCTTCTTCTAACGTCTGACAAATCAGCACGCCCTTTCCAAGCGCAAGCCCGTCCGCTTTCAGCACAATCGGCAGTTTTGCGTGTTCCAGATACGAAAGCGCATCATTCGGATGATCAAACGTCTCGTAAGCCGCCGTCGGAATATCGTATTTTTTCATCAGATCTTTGGAAAACGCCTTGGAACCCTCCAAAATGGCCGCATTTTTCCTTGGACCGAATACTTTTAACCCTGCCGCCTCAAATTCGTCTACGATACCGCCCGCCAGCGGGTCGTCCATACCGATGATCGTAAAATCAATTTCGTTTTCTTTGGCAAACGAAACCAGTCTGTCAAATTCCATCGCGCCGATCGGCACACATTCCGCGATTGTCCCGATTCCGGCATTGCCGGGCGCACAATATATTTTATCTACGCGGCTGCTTTTTGCCACGCTTGCCGCAATGGCATGTTCCCTGCCGCCGCCGCCTACGATCAATACTTTCATATGGTATCCATTCCTTTCTCTGATCGGATCAATGTCTTTCCGTTTTCTACTTCCACCCTGCCGTTTGCAATCAAATGGATCGCTTCGGGCAGAATCTTCCACTCCGCTTCTTCCATCACTCTGCGCTGCAGGCTCTCCGGCGTATCGTCTTCTTTTACTTCGACCGCTTTCTGCAGAAGAATCGGTCCCGTATCCGTCCCTTCGTCGACAAAATGCACCGTAGCTCCGGTAATCTTGACTCCTCTTAGCAGCGCTCCCTTATGTACGTTCAGTCCGTAATAACCCGTTCCGCAAAAAGACGGAATCAAAGACGGGTGGATATTAATGGTGCGGTTTTTATACGCCGCGATCACCTCCGGCGGAATCACAACCAGAAACCCTGCCAAAACGACAAGATCCACCGAATAGGAATTTAATGCCAAAAGCAGCTGGCGGTTAAATTCGTCCCTGTCCGCAAAGTCTTTCGGAGAGATGCAGCGGTGTGGAATCCCGTTTTGAGCCGCACGTTCCAGTGCATAGGCATTTTTATTATTGCTGATCACTACTTCAATCCGGCTGTTCGTAATCGTCCCGGCTGCAATCGCGTCGATGACCGCCTGCAGGTTCGTGCCTCCGCCGGATACCAAAACCGCAATCTTTAACATAATACGACTCCTTTTTCGCCGTCTTCGATCTTTCCTACCAGATACGGAACTTCTCCGGCTGCCCGGATCGCCTCCATGACCGTATCCGCGTCCGAAGGCGCAACGGCAAGCACCATGCCAAGCCCCATATTATACGTATTATACATCATCTGCTCCGCGATCTGTCCCTCTCTCTGCAGCATGGTAAAAATCGGAGGAATCGGATAACTGTTCTTTTCCACTACTGCGCGTTTGCCGTCCGGAAGCATTCTCGGAATATTTTCATAAAATCCGCCGCCCGTAATATGACTGCACGCTTTTACCCTTACCTTTGCCTCTTTGATGCTCTGCAATGCTCTGACATATATTTTAGTCGGCGCTAAAAGCGCGTCTCCCAACGTAGCGCCCAGTTCTTCATGGTACGTCTGCAGCGCTTCTTTTTCCATCGGAAAAACTTTACGGACCAGAGAAAATCCGTTGGAATGCACGCCGGAACTTGCCATGCCGATCAATACGTCTCCCGCCGCAAGATCTTTTCCGGTAATAATATCTGCTTCGTCTACGATACCTACGGCAAACCCTGCCAGATCGTACTCGTCCTCCGGATAAAAGCCCGGCATTTCCGCCGTTTCGCCCCCGATCAGCGCGGCTTTTGCCAATTTGCAGCCTTCTGCAACGCCTTTCACAATTTCTGCAATCTTTTCCGGATAATTCTTGCCGCATGCAATATAATCCAGGAAAAACAACGGCTCGCCGCCCGCACAGGCAATGTCGTTGACGCACATTGCCACACAATCAATCCCGACCGTATCATGCCGGTCCAAAAGAAATGCCAGTTTTAATTTGGTCCCTACGCCGTCCGTCCCGGATACCAGCGTAGGACGTTCCATATGCTGAAATCCTTTCATGGAAAACGCGCCGGAAAATCCTCCCAGGCCGGTAAGCACCTCTTTGCGCATCGTCTCCTGCACATGTTTTTTCATCAACTCTACTGATCTGTAACCGGCTTCTATATCTACGCCCGCGTTTTTATAATCCATTTTACTCTCCTTTATTTTGTATAATTTTTATAACCTGCTTCCTTTAACTTTGCGTCCTTTGCCTGAACCTGTTCCTTCAATTCCCGGGAATAATCTTTTAATTTCTGCAGAAGTTCCCCGTCGCTGACCGCAAGAATCTTTGCCGCAAGAAGCGCCGCATTCACGCCGCCGCCAATCGCAACCGTGGCAACCGGAATTCCGCTTGGCATCTGTACGATCGAATACAAAGAATCCCTGCCGCCCAGAGACGTCGTATGCATCGGAATGCCGATCACAGGCATAGGGAAAATTGCCGCACACATACCCGGAAGATGGGCCGCCATACCCGCTCCCGCAATGATCACCTTAAATCCCTTCTCTTCCGCCGACTTTGCATATTCAAAAAATACATCCGGCTCTCTGTGCGCAGAAATGATCGTCATCTCATATGCGATCCCCAACTGTTCCAGCACATCCGCCGCCTTTGCCATCACGGGCATGTCCGAATCGCTGCCCATCACTATTCCTACTTTTGCCATGATTACGCTCCTTTTCTTCTTTGGATATTTATTTTCTTTCATAGGGAATTATAACCTGTGTCGCAGTGAAACACAATAGTCACAGCGGCAGATTCAATTCCTCTGTCCCTTCCACTACAAACTTACCGTCCCGTATGAGATCCACGCGGCTTCCGTCCGCCATCACCGCCGTAATGGCATCCAGCTCATCATATGGAATTGTAATATCCGTATGGCAGTTGAAATAAGCCTTCGACGCATCCTCTTTCCGAAGGATCGAGATCGAATTATCCCGCGCAATAATCTCTTTTCCGTCCGGATTATATACTTTCGTATCCTCCGCATGGGAATAACAGGTATCCCCTACCGCAAAATGCGGTCCTGTCTTCTCCGCAATCAAAATCGGAAGTTTATCTTCGATCTGAAAATCTCTCGCCATCCGGTACGCCGTCGTATTCGTCCCGATGGCAAATTCTCCTATAGGAAGCGTCTGATGCTGCTGCAGAAGATTTTCATACAGATATCTGTGATTTTCTTCTTCCGTCTCAAAATTCGTACAGGTATACCGTACGATCCTGCCGTCCAAAAATTCCAGCTCCAGATTCCGATAATTGAAATCGTTCAAATACACCTGCTTCACATGCAGCGTTCCGTTTGTCCCCTCCAGTACAGGAGTCGTAAACACTTCTCCTACCGGTATATTGACGTCCGCCACACAGTTTTCAAACGCCGTTTCTTTGGACGGATCCGAAATCGGATGAATCCGGATCCAAAGATCGGTCCGATTGCCGCCTTTTCCGGTCACATGAACGCTCTGCGCCAGATCCAGCACGTCGATCATCTTCTGCTGCATCGTACAATACCGCATAGAATCCAGCGTATTCACCCTGACCGTCTCGCGGAACACGGCTTCAAACGCAGGACCAATCGCCGGAATCGGATACGATATAATGGTAAAACTCCGCTCGTCTCCCGGAATATAGGTATTTGTGATTTCGCCAAGCCGGCTCATCTGATAGACATTTAATGCATTCTGCCTGCCGGTATATTTGGGCGCTTCCGGTTTGATCTTTGGCTCAAAAGGCGCTTCTCCAAACATTTCCGTCACTGCGGGCCCGGCATGCCGCCCCGCCTGTTTCTTATACGTTTCAAACGCAAGCTGCATGGTCCTAAGCCTGCGCTCCACAAATGCTTTGTCCAGATAAAACGAACTGTCTGCCTTATGGTCAAATTCAAACTGTTTGTTTACGGATTTCGTATAGCAGCCGCGTTTTCTGCCGCCTCCCGAAGCAAAGGAAGAAACGGGATTCCGGTAAATGGTCGGCTCTAATCCCATGTCCTTAAAATTTCGAACCGCCGCGCGTATCACACGCTCAAATCCCACCGGATATTCCAGACAGACCGTATCTTTCCGAGAGAGATCTTTGCCGAGCTTTTCATAGCCGATCCGAAACCCGTCCGTCATCGTATCCGCCATCGCACAAATCTCCGCCTCGCTTAACGTGTTTAAAAATTCAGCCGTCTGCCTCTCGCTGCCGCCGATATACTCGCCGTAACGGTACAAATAGCGCAGGTCTGACAAATCGGACTCCATCACGATGCCGGTAAAATAATCGTACGCCGGATCCACCAGATGCCGCACCTTATCTTCGGCAAATACTTCACTGTAATCATGGAAAAACCAATACACGATCTGCTCTACTTCTCGTTTGTCCGGTTCTTCGTCGGACTCAAAACAGTTATAAATTTCGACAAACAATTCCATCCAGATCGTCATGCGCTCCTTTCGGCCTTCAAACGCATAGCCGATCATAGACCGCAGTTCCGCAAATAAAAAACAGAGAATCCCGCCAAACACATCACCCAGTTTACGCACAGCCGCCGCAGGATTTGCATAGCTGTCCTCATACCGTTCGGGAAGAATCGCCGCATACAGCTGTTCATTCATCTGTTCGCATTCTTTTAAACTCCGCCACTCCAGCACGTTTGTCTCTTTCATATGCAAAACTTCATTGACCAGACAGATAAATTCTGCCGTCCGGCAAAAATAATCCCGGTATTTCCCCGGCACCGTCTCTTCCCCGCAAATAGATGAAATGCGGGAAGACGCCAGATCATACCGCTCTTTGATTTCTTCGTTTGATTCTTTGAATCGTTCCTGACCGCTCATTTCTTTTACTCCGCTAAATTTCCGTTTTTTACGTTTTCTTCGATCAGATGCTTTGCATACTCCCATAACGTTTCGCTGCCTTCGCAGGTCCTTGCATTTCGAGCCAGCACCTGATCTTTATGAATGCCGTGCTCTCTCCAGGAAATCCCTCCGGAGGCATGATTTAACATCAGGGGCTGTACTTTATCCAGTGCATTGACAAATTTCGCCTCCGGCGTCTCCATCGCTTCAAATTCCTCCCAAAGCGCCCGGTATTCTTCCTTCTGCTGCTGCGGAAGCATGCCGTAGATCCTGTCCGCCGCCGCTTCCTCCCGCTTTCGCTTCGTCTTATTTCCTTCGGTATCGTACGCATACGTATCGCCTGCATCGATTTCAATCACGTCGTGCAGAAGCGCCATCTTCACCGCTTTTAATACGTCGATCGGTTCATTTGCATAATCCGCAAGCAAAAACGCCATCACCGCCATATGCCACGCATGCTCCGCATCGCCTTCTTTTCTGCTGCCGTCCGACAGATACGTCTGCCGTCCGATTTTCTTTTGCTTGTCAATTTCCAGTATAAAACGCAGCTGCTGCCGAAATAATTCTGCATCCATGCCGTTTCATCCCCCTTATCCTCTCTACATCATAAAACCAACGGTATACAGTGCAATCCATGCTCCGGACGCCAGCACGGAAAGTACGACGGACGCCACGGGAATGCCCCGAAACGTATCTTCCTCCCTCACGCTCTTTACCGCCTGCACAAATGACGCGAGCGCCGCCGCCAACGCCAGAATCCCGGCGCTGCCCAGATAGACGCTGCCGTCTCCCTTCTGCAGAAACGAATTGCCGATCAAGTAAGCCAGCGCAAAGATGGATGCCGCCGCTAAAAAGCAGGCAAGCATCCCTCTCCTTGAATGTCTTTTCCCGGTAAATTTATAATGATTTTTTCTTCTCATCGTTTTCCTCCATACTCCAATCGCCGCTTCGTCTGTTTCTGGCCAAACGGACAGACACCCGATAGCAGCAGAAGCCAAGAATGCCTCCCATTGTGTTCAACAAGATATCGTCTACGTCGAAACTCCCCACTTTCCCGACAAGCTGAATCAACTCCACACAAAGGCTGAATTCAAAACCAAACAGCATGGTCAAAAAAAATTTCCGGCACCCTGGAAACAAACGCGGAAGAAACACGCCAAACGGAATAAACGCTACTACGTTTCCCGCCAGATTTAAAGACACCGACCAAAACCCCAGCGTATGCCGGTATGTGATAAACCGTCTGATCTCTTTCAACGGCATCAGGTTATAGTGATACTCCCGTTCCGTAAATGCCCTTCCCAGATTTTCCGCAAAAAACAAAAAATAACAAAGTACCGCAAGATACGCTGCAAATAAGAGAATTTCTACTCCCCGAACGAACTTCCTCCTGTTTTTTTCCTCCAAAATTCTCTCCTTTGAAATTGTCTGACCTAATTCACTCCATACTCTTTATAGTATTCATCGATTGCAGCTTTTAATGTATCGTCAATGATAATTTTTCCCTGACAGGGACGTCCGTAAAGATATTCCACCACTTCTGCCATGGTCACGATTGCATTTGTCTCAAACCCATACGTCTCCCTGATCTCATCCAGTGCGCTCATCGTTCCGTTGCGGCCGACTTCCATTCGGTTTAACGAGACCATCAGTCCGACAACTTTGATATCTCCCTGCGCTTGTAAGATCGGAAACGTCTCTTCGATGGATTTGCCTGACGTCGTCACATCTTCAATCACAACAACTCTGTCGCCGTCTTTTAACTTACTGCCCAGCAAAATGCCCGTATCTCCATGGTCTTTGATCTCCTTACGGTTGGAACTATAGCGGATTTCTTTTCCGTACAGTTTCGAAAATGCGATGCAGGCTGCCACGCTGAGCGGAATCCCTTTGTATGCCGGTCCGAATAAAACGTCAAACTCTTCTCCGTAGCGGTCGTGAATGGCCTTTGCATAATATTCGCCCAGGCGCATCAGCTGAGATCCTGTCACATACGCGCCGGCATTCATAAAAAACGGAGACTTTCTGCCGCTCTTTAACGTAAAATCACCGAATTTCAATACATCGCTTTCTACCATAAATTCTATAAA
Organism: Lachnospiraceae bacterium; assembly: GCA_011959925.1. Lineage (GTDB taxonomy): Bacteria > Bacillota > Clostridia > Lachnospirales > Lachnospiraceae > Roseburia_B. The sequence continues at coordinate 9,384 of BLMD01000008.1, read as the reverse complement.
TTCCTGCTTATATTGTTCCATATGTCTATATTCTCCTTATCCGGTTGCAAACTGCAATGATTACAATGACTATATATTCGAGTATATCATCAATTCCGCTTCCTTTCAATATAAACGTCCCTCTTATTTCAAATTCCCGGCAGAAACATCTGCTCTTGATACGAACTTCCTTTTGCATTCCCAGACCGTATGTCCCGCTCTTTTTGAAAATAAATTCCAACAAAGCCAGACAGCCGCCTGCCATAGAAAAAAGCTGCCGCTTTACGATCTTACTTCGCAAAACGGCAGCTTTTGGGCACAAATGCCTGCCTTACTTTTTATTTATTTTACCTTAAGGCCTGCTCTTTTCAGTTTCTTCTTCAGCTTCGTGCGGGCTTTTCCTTTCACGCCGCCCCATTTTACAGAGGCTTTCTTTGCCGTCTTCTTAAATGCCGAATTTCCTACGCCCTTATCTTTCAAAGCTTTTCCTTTTATAATTACTTTATTTAATTTAGAACACTGGAAAAATGCTTTCTTTCCGATCTTAGCAACGTCCTTTCCGATGGTTACGCTTTTGATCTTTTTGGATTTTTCAAATGCGTTCGCGCCAATCTCTTTGACATTTGCATTGATAATTACTTTGTTCGCCAGCTTTAATCCTTTGTATGCGCCTTTCCCGATACCGATAACTTTATAGGTAACTTTATCGATTACAACGGTGGGTCCGATCTTGATCGTCTTGGCGTCTTTTCCTTTCGTGATGATCACCGTTTTATCTTTTGCGCTGACTACCTGATAGGTTCCGTTCGGACCGTTTAAGATCTGCCCGTCTTTTACGGAAGATGTGCCTCCGTTCTCTGCAAGCTTTAAGCCTGTCGTCGATGCCGCTTTCAGAGCATTTGTCAATGCTTTCAGCGTCGCCGCATCCGCGGTTGCCAGTTTGCTCTGTGCATCCTCGTATGCTTTTTTGAACGCAGCCCAGCTGGCGTCTGTATATTTCTTGTCGGCATTGTTGGTTTTATAAAGAGCTTCTGCCTGCGCAAGCGCCGCTTTCAGGGCGTCTTTTGCAAGCCCTTTTTCGCTCTTTGCAGCTGCCATAGCCGCAACTGCCTGATTGATCTTCGCTGTCACGCCGGAAACCTGCGCCGCCGTTGCGCCGCTGCCTGCCGCGGTATAGCCTTCTGCTTCTTTTAACGCATCCTGCAGATTTTTCCAAGCCTCGGGTGTGTAATCGCCCTCGTCTGCCGCCGGGAACTTCTCTTTCACGTCTGTCACAAGTGTTCCGAGTACAAGAATATCCTCCGGATCTGCCGCCCCTTCTTTGGTTACGTTTACGGTTACGGTGATTGTCTTTTCTGCCTTTACGCCTGCCGTATTCGTGATGGTTTCCCATTCGCCCTGCGCTTTTTCATACTGATACTCTGCCTTGATCTCAACGGCAGCATTTCCGGGTTTCTTTGCTGTAATTGTCGCTGCGTCTTCACTCAGCTCAATGAGATCCGATGAAGCTTCCGGAACACTGTATGTAAAGTTCACGCGTTTCTGTGCATCCGGATCGTATGTATGCCGATCGGTCTGGCAATCGTCCAATGCCACATCTGCCGCCGTCAGTCTCGGCGCCTGTACCTGTGCCGTTGTCTCGTTTTCCGGAATCTCTATATTGATCGGAGCCTGCGGCGTAATGCTTACGATACCGCACGTACACGGAGCGGACTCGGTCTTTGCGTATGTAGCCGTAACGACTAATACTTTATTTGCTTCTCCCTTATCGTTCGCTTTCAGTTCCGTCGTCACCGTGGGCGCCTCAAGTTTTTCCGGATCATCTCCTTCTGCAGCTACTGCAGTCAGTTTAACAGCGTCTTTCACTGCCGGATCAAATTCAAATCCGTCGTGTGCCGTCAATGTTGTTGTGGAAGTATAAACAGAAGCGTGGCCAAACGGCTCTTTTGGTTTCGGCTCCGATACGCTGCCGTCCGCTGCCTTCTGCTGCCATACGGTTTTTGCCGTATACGGGTTTACAGAAATATTTACGGCAGGATTTGACGTCTGGAGCAGGTTCGTAATAACTGCATCCAAATTGCCCGGATGATTCTCCTCAAGCTCTGTAATATTAATATCTTTTGCCAGACTGTCGCTGATTACCTGCGCTGCCGATATATCGTCTCCGGAGCCGTTTACCATATTATAGTAGTTTTTGTCCGTATAGAACTCAAAGTCTGCGATATAACCGTACTCTTCCGTAAACAGCTGCTTCCACCAGTTCGGCGTGCCATTGTCGTCTGTATCTGCCACATTGTAACCGAACATAAACGGCTTTTTGCCTTGTGCCGGGCTGTCCGTTGCAATTGCCGTAAGATTTTTTCTGTCCTCTGCCGTTACAGACGGATTTCCATCTACGTACAAACGCTGGTATTTTTTGCCGTCCACAACCATAAAAATATTATGCCATCTCTTTAAAAATCCGTCCGGATTTGTTTCCGGATGATAAGCGGTTGCATCTTTCACTTTATATCTCTCTTCCGGCCAGCCGTGCTTCTTTTTATCCGGCGTACTGTCGGAATCTCCTAAATTGGTTCCGTCATGTTTGGTTCCGTCATTTTCCATAAACATCAGTATATCCTTAGAACCGGCATCCAACTGGATCGCATACTGGCTTCCTTTGCCGAATATACTTACTTTTCCGGCGGTAGGCCATTTTTCCAGCCAGAGTTTAAAAGCGATTACTTTTACATCCTTGCCGTATACGTCAAATTTGTTTTCCAGTCCCGGCGTCTGTCCCTGACCGCTGTAAGCCCAGATACCTTCTTTATTGACAATTTTGGGATCTGCAACCGTAGACGGTACGCCCTGTGCAGGGTTTTCATTGGTAATTCTGTCATCTTCCTCAATATACTGATCCATCGTGCTCTTTGTCAGCTGTACAAAGGTTGCTTTCGGATCCATTCGGTCTCCGATGTCTTCATGATGAACCGCTTCCTCCGATATACGGATATCTGCAACTCTTGGATATGTCTGTGCTTTCGGAGCTGTAATTTGGATTTCGGGCGCTCTCGTAATCTTCTGGTTTTCGCTTGCAGCCGGTTCGTCTACTTCCACACGGATCGTTTCTGTCTTCTGAATCGCCTTATTATTTACCGGATCTTTCACAGGATCATTTCCGTCCTTTAAAGCCGCCGTAACAACCACATGCAGCGGAACGTGTCCGATGGTAAGTTTGGAAGACTGTTTCGGAGTAATCTTCAATCCTCCCTCCGAAGTCGTCTCCAGCTTAATATATGCATTTTCCTGCGTACCGTCTTCCAATGCATACGAAATTTCCACATCTGCATTTTCATGCTTGGTACATTTTGCAAATATTGCCTGTGGTTTCGGAATCGTTACGGATTCCTGCGTTGCATCCTCAGCCGGATTATAGATCAGTTTTACTTCTTCATCTTCTCCGGTTTCTACGATAAGCTCTTCGATTTCACAGATATTATCCTGAATTGCCGCATCCTCATCGCCGGTTACGCCGTAATATGTGGTAATGGTCAGATACCTGCTTTTTTCCGATAATTTTACAGTTGTTACTGCACTGGAATCGTTCGCTTCTACTTTAGAAACTACCTCATCGCGAACATCACTGCTGAAGAGAAACCCTTCATCTGCAATCAGTTTTGTAACTGCCCTGTACTTTGTGCCGGAAACATTTGTAAATGTTCTTTCTACTGCACTTTCATTCCAGTCTTTCCAGCCCTGCCATGTTCCTCCGGTACCGTTTTCATTCGGCACATATTTTTCCCATTCGGTGGATCTGCTGTATGGGCAGAGGGTAATCCTAGCAGTCGGCTGCTCTTGCTGAAGCATATTGGTAATGATATCATAAACATCATTTTTACTACCGCCGCCCTCTACTGCAGCGTCTTCCAACGTTTTAAGATTGAACGTATTACTGAAATTAAAATTCTTTAATGTCTGTGCATCCGAAAGATCGGTTCCAGACGCATTTTCCATTCCATCATAATTCGCATTGGCATAAAACTTAAATCTTGCCATATATCCATAATCTGTGGTAAACATATGCGTCCTTATAGTCGCCAACTGTGCTTCAAAGCTTGCTTCTTTGTTATGATTTGCCAGATTATATCCAAATGCAAACGGCTGAAGCCCTTTAGCGGTTGGAACCTCTTTAGGAATCGCATTACCGTCTTCTTTCAGATAAGTATTACATTTTCCGTCCACATATAACCTTTGATATCCCTGACCGTCCACAACAATCAATACATCCAGCCAACGGTCTTTATAATTGTCATTAAATTCTGCTGTTGGGAAGCGATAACATGCTTCTGCCCATGTTTCAGTATTCGTCGGATTGCCATTCGAGTCCTTCTTATTAAGTCCCTGCATATATGTCATGATTTCACACATATCCACATCCGAACCGGTACTACCGTCTATTTTAGCGTTTTTACGCTGTAACTGCACAGCAAACTTATCGCTTTTTCCAAAAATATCAATTGTTTGCCCCATGTCAGGTGTTTTCTTTAAATACAGCTGAAACGAAACAACTTTTACATCATTTCCCCATACATCATATTTATTTTTTGTGCCGCGCGTCTGTACCGGAGAATTAAAACCATACACGCCATTTTCAGCGTCTTCAAATATTTCGCCGCCTGTAAGCTGCCCTGACTCGGTTCCTCCCTGCCAGATGGGAACGTCAACCGTTTCTTTTGTATCTCCTTCTCCAACCTCACGCCTCTCTGTCGTCCTAGTACCTGTGCCTATTTTAATAAACGTAGACGCCGGATTTGTCCTGTCAGACAGATCTGTATGATGATTCGATCCTGCCGGAGCTTTTATATCTGCAATTTTCGGATACGCTCCACTTACAGGCGGCGTCAATTCTATATTTGGAGCCGTAATCTCTTTTGGATTTGTTCCGTAAATTTCAATTTCAGACACTGCCACTCCCGTAGAAGTATTTGTTTCCGCATCGTTCAATCCTTCAAATACAAAACGAACATACCGCCGCAAAACCATTCTCTCATTTCTTAAATTCCGGTCAAACGTATTTTCCAGCCATTCTCCTGCCTCTGCATAATCTTCTTTATTCTGAACCTTTACGTCTCTCCAGCTCCCTGTCCTTCCGGTATGGCTTGTCTGGACCGTGTATTTTTTCGTCCATGCTTCTCCGTCAAATTTTACCGTAATATGGTCTACCGCCGACTGATACTCTTCCAGGTCAATTGTCAGCGACTGCGAGGGAACCGCAGCGGTTATATGCGCGCTCACCCATTTTGTACCCGTATCACCGTCTACTGCATTTGCCGCCTTTACCGTATCTTCCTGTCCGGAATCTACGGTTTTTGTACCGGATGCTTTGATAGTTTTGTCTTTTGCAATATTGTCCCATACAATCCCTGATCCGGTATTGTCAATTTCATCTTCTGCATAGACTGTAACAGAAGATGCCAGCTCCAGTCCAAAGGCCGGAATCCCGGTAATCATCATAGCCCCGGTTAGTACTCCGGCTAAAACTCGTTTTAATTTCATTCTCAAATCTCCTTCCTACTACAGCTAACTCTTTCTCTTTTTCATTACCTTAATCTGCATAATTTAAATTCGTTATCGATCCCCCTGTCCCCATCTCCTTTCTCCCATTTCTTAAAATTGTCGCATAAAGTATACTTAATGAGACGAAAAGAAATGTACAGATTTTACCGATAAAATGGATGGACAGATTTTGGAATCTGTCTTTTTTTTGCCAATTTTTAGGCTGTTTGCCTGAAGTTGGCAGTTTTTTTCTCTGAATTTTCTTATTGTCTCAAATCGTATACTTTTTGCGACACTTAATGAAAAATGAAATATAAAAATGTACAGCTATACTGTAACGCTTTTTCCGGAACGTGTCAAGCTATTTCCGGATTTTGTTCTCACTTGATTCGGAACTGAAAGCTTATCGCTGCATGCCTGAACCTTTCTGTTCAAACATGCTCTAACGTCACTTTTTATAAATCTGATTAAAATAATCTTTCAACTTCGCCAACGCATAGATCAGAACCGTTGTCTCCTGTTCGCTGATGCCGTCTTTGATCCGGGCAATCATATTCCGGTGAAACGACTCGTGATGCCGGTACGCTTTTCTTCCCTTTTCTGTCAGAGTAACAAATACGACACGCTTGTCTTTTTTCCCGCGCTCACGGTTCACATACGCTTTATCGGACAATCCGTCCATGGACTTTGTCAGCGTTCCGGTCGTCACGGACATCAGTTTTGCTACGGCAGACATGCTTTTCGGTTCTTTAATGCCGATCGCCTCTAAAATATGCATATCATTCACACTGATATCTTTGTATTCCGGCGTGATCAGATATTTTTCTTCAATCTCCATAATATTTTTAAACAGCTGCACCAGCAATTCGTTCAAAACTTGATCCGTGTTCGTCCGTTTTGCTATTTCCATTTTCTACCTCCAGCAATTTCCGCAATTTACCAGGTCAGTACCGATGCGCCCCATGTCAACCCCGCTCCAAAACCTGCAAGTACGACTTTATCGCCTTTTTTTAACATGCCGCGCCGATTGACATGATCTAACAGGATAGGCACGCTTCCCGCGGAAATATTTCCGCAGTTTTCCAGATTTGTCGGAAATTTCTCCAGCGGAACTCCCAGTCGTTTGGATACGGACGTTATGATCCGGATATTTGCCTGATGCAGCAGAAATACATCGATCTCATCCACCGTAAGCCCCGCCCTTTCTACCGCCTCCAAAATGGCCTTTGGAACGGTACGTACGGCAAATTTATACACTTCCTGCCCGTCCATAGAGACATAGGAGGGCTTTGTGCTGTTTGTCACATACGGGTTATTGTTTTTGCGGTTCTCACAGCTTAACACTTCTCCCCTTGCCCCGTCGGAACCCTGCACGCTGCTGAGGATTCCGAACGTTTCGTCCGGACAGACGACGGCGGCGCCGGCGCCGTCGCCGAACAGCACGCAGGTGGAACGGTCCTCCCAGTCCATCAGCTTCGATAAAATTTCTCCGCCCACAACCAGAATCTTCTGGTACTGTCCGCTTTTGATATAAACGTCCGCCGTCTGCAGGGCAAACAAAAATCCGGAGCATGCGGCGTTGATATCAAACGCCACCGCCTTTCCCGCTCCCAGCCTCTGCTGCAGCTCACAGGAAAGCGTCGGCAGAAGACGATCGGCGGAAAGCGTTGCCGCAAGGATCATATCCAGCTCCTCCGGCGCGATGCCGGCCTCTTCCAGTGCCTGTAACGCCGCGTCTGCCGCGAGAGAACTTAACGTCTCATCCGTGGCAAGATGTCTCGAACAAATTCCTGTACGGCTTTTGATCCACTCATCCGAAGTATCCATTATTTTACTCAAATCATCATTGGTCACTTCCAGTTTTGGAAGTGCGCTGCCGCTGCCGCATATTCTGGTTCTCATGTTTACCTCCGCTCTCTGCGTTTTGTTGATCTGTCTGCTTAAAATCTGCGGAATCTCTGATAACGGTCTTCTGCCAGTTCATCTCCGCTCAATCCGCTGTATTTTTCGAGAAATTCTCTCATATGGCACTTCATAAACATCGAAATATCATGTTTCGACGCTTCGTCCGCACCTCCGAATTCCGGAATAATCTTTTCTACCACGTTTAACCGGTACAAATCCTGCGCGGTAATTTTCATCACTTCCGCCGCTTCTTTTGCCCGCTTCCCATCTTTCCAGAGGATAGAAGCAAAGCCTTCCGGAGAAAGAATGGAGTAAATGGCATGTTCCATCATCCAGACTTCATTGCCCACTGCAAGGGCAAGCGCGCCGCCGCTGCCGCCTTCCCCGATCATCAGGCAGAGAATCGGTACTTTGATCCCGCTCATCTCATAGAGATTCCTCGCGATCGCCTCTCCCTGGCCGCCTTCCTCCGCCTCCATGCCGCAGAATGCGCCGGAAGTATTGACAAACGTAATGATCGGCCGGTTGAATTTCTCTGCCTGCTTCATCAGACGGAGCGCTTTTCGATAGCCTTCCGGAGACGGCATGCCGTAATTGTGTTTCATACAGTCTTTTAAGTCCCTGCCCTTGTGAATACCGATCACCGTCACCGGCTGTCCGTCCAATGCCGCAATTCCTGCCACAATCGCAGGATCGTCCCGATAATAACGGTCGCCGTGCAGCTCGATAAATTCGTCGAAAATTTCTTCCATATAATCCACCGATGCCGTACGTTTCGTATTCCGGACCGATTTCACTTTTTCCCACGCGCTGAACGCACGGCTCTTTGCGCTGCGCTCCTTCATCAGTTCACTGGGAATAAATTTCCTGTCCGAACCCGTATCAAAATTGGCAAATCCTTTGCGGACTTTATGCAGCTTTAATAGCTGATACAGCGTTTTCTTTAAATTTCTGCGCTCTACGATCGCGTCTACAAATCCGTGCTCCAGCTGAAACTCCGACCGCTGAAACCCTTCCGGAAGCTTCTGGCCGATCGTCTGCTCGATCACTCTCGGTCCCGCAAAACCGATCAGCGCTTTCGGTTCCGCCAAAATGACGTCGCCTAACATGGCAAAGCTTGCCGTCACGCCTCCGGTCGTCGGATCCGTAAGTACCGGGATATACAGCAGTCCGGCGTCGGAATGTTTTTTTAATGCTGCGGAAGTTTTTGCCATCTGCATCAAGGAAATGATGCCTTCCTGCATTCTTGCGCCGCCGGAACAGCAAAACAAGATCACAGGCAGATGCTTTTGCGTCGCCCGCTCCACCGCAGCCGCAATCTTTTCACCGACAACATGCCCCATGCTGCCCATCAGAAACCTTGCATCGCAGACGCCCAGTACGACGGACTCTCCGTATATTTTTGCCTCGCCGACGCTGACGCCTTCCTTCAGCCCTGTTTTTTCCTGCGCAGCCGCAATTTTTTTATCATACTCCGGAAAATCCAACGGATTTTTAAATTCCGTTACGTCAAACCAGGGCGTAAAGCTTTCTTTGTCCGCCACCATTTTGATCCGGTTGGAAGTACGGACCCTGAAATAACTGCCGCACTCATAACAGACGTATTTATTGATAATAACCTCTGTTTTGATCAGTTCCTTTTTGCAGACCGGACATACGATCACATCCGCAGCCGCCTGCGGTTTTTGCATATTGATAAATTTCTTCCTTTTCAAGATTGGCGCCATTGTCTATTCCCCATTTCCAATTGCAAATGTCAGTTCTGCAGATGCTGCAATTTTTCCATCCACCTTCGCAGTTCCTCTTCCGACTCCGATCGGTCCTTTTTCTTTGATGATTTCAAGCTCTAAGGTCAGTACGTCGCCCGGCACAACTTTCCGTTTGAATTTTGCATGACTGATGCCCGCAAAATATGCCGTTTTTCCTTTGTGTTCCGGTTTGCTCAAAATAGCCGCGGCGCCCGCC
>BLMD01000007.1 GCA_011959925.1 Lachnospiraceae bacterium | reverse complement strand
ATATACAGAGCGTCATATTGTGGAGGATAATCCGACCTATGACGAATTAAAAGCATGGTATAAGCAAAGCGGTTTACTGCTCAAGAAGTTTTTTAATACCAGTGGATTAGTTTACAAAGAAATGCAGTTAAAGGACAAGCTGCCGTCAATGAGTGAAGAGGAACAGCTAAAGCTGCTCGCTGCGAATGGGATGCTCATAAAGCGCCCGATGGTAATATGTGAGGATAAAGTGTTTGTAGGTTTTAAGGAAACTGAGTGGGAGGTGCTTAAAAATAAAAAGGTGTGCCAATAAAAAAATATGTGTATAAAGATTATGTGAAAAGATTATGTAAAGATTAGCTTCATTGTAAAATGAAATGCGACAAGAGTTAATAAACTCTATCGCATTTCTTTTTTTATACGCTTTTATAGGGAATGTGTCAAGGGTTTAGGACTTTTGGCACATTCCTTTTTTATTTTGGAGCGATAGGAGGTGTAGAAAGCGTGAGAAAAGGTAATAGGCGATTGAACTATGAGGACAGGAAACGGATTGAAAAAATGAAAGAGCAGGGGGCGAGAGTGATTGTAATTGCTGACACTATCGGGGTCCACCGTGCGACTATCTACAACGAGTTAAAGCGTGGAGGTACACCCTATCGGGCGGAAGTCGCACAAAGGACGGTATAGGTATGGAAATGGTAGGGGAAGCGTTGCAGGAAAAGGCTAGGGAATTGGCGGATATGGTCGGTAGCGTGGTAGTAGATGAAGCGTTGCCGTTGGAGGTATTGGAAGCCGTGGCGGATTGTCTGAAAGAGGATTGCAGGCAGATTAGGCAGGCGGTACAGGATATGCAGGAAGAGCAGCAGGCAATAGAAAGAATGACCGCAGGAAAGGAGGGGTAGCGTGGCGAGTAAAACGGAAAAGCACACGGTAGCGTACAGGAACGTGAAAAAGTGTGAGTTTCATAATATCGGGTCGCATATCGTGGCGACAAGCATAATCGGCGGTACTACGTTTTGTGCGTTCTTTGATTCGGGATTGCATACAGAGGAAAGCATAAGGCGGAGAGGAAGCATAAAGTTACATTCAATTTATTCTAAAAAGTAGGAGG
>BLMD01000006.1 GCA_011959925.1 Lachnospiraceae bacterium | reverse complement strand
GTCTGTTTTTGAATATCCGGGCATAAAAATAGCTGATTGATTCTCGTTTTGAAAATCAATCAGCTATGTAACACATAAACTATTTTCATCCAATTACAAACAGAAATTTAAAATAGCATATTAGTTTATTACTCCTCTTTCTTGAAGAAATCTCTCAACCTTCTCATATTTTTTGTTTTTATACGGAATCTCATATAAAAGTATACCTTTTTCTTTCGCATACTTACGTTTCAAATCATCATTTTTCTGTTGCAATAAAAATTGTAAATCACCGCCGAACTCTTCAACTGGCTCATAGTGCTGCTCTCCTTGGCATTCGATTAAGCATTGGAGCTTACCATCCTCGTCATAAATTCCAAAATCATAGCGAAGAAGATTAACCTGTCTAACCCCGTACAAATCTGGGAAAGAAACCTCTACTCGATACGGAACCCTGTTCTCTTTCAACAGCTTTGTAACAATCCACTGAAATGAAGATATCGGATGGCAGTTACAATAAGCATCACTCCAATAACCATTGTATGCTGTATAACCATACTCGGTTGGGGGATTTATTGAGAACTTAGATGATTTTATCTGCTGCTCCTTGCCGCACAGATAGCAACGACACCGATATAATTTATAGACATAATAGGTGCCACCACCTTTTTTCCTTGCATCAGAAATAGAGTGAATTTCTTCATAATGATTATTGACACATTCCAATACTTCCAACGATTCATGAATGGTTCCGGTATAATCAATACTATAACCTGGAGCAAGAACTCGTTTATAAGTTTCTTTCTTTTTTTCCTCTTGTGTTGTTTTTAATCCACACTGATTTTTCTTATCATATTCTTCATATAGCCATCGGTCTTTTCTGCTTCTGCGGATTGTTTCCGTACAATAACGATGCTTCTTCTCCAAAAACGCAAATTCAGACTTACTTACTTCTTTTCCGCAATCACATATACATTTGTATGATGGGCCATATATTTTTCCGAACTGATCGCTTTCATCTACCGGAGTAACACCAATTACTGTTAGACATCCGTACTTTGTGCCAATCGGGATAAACATTTCATCCGGATTGCAAATCGGACATTCTAATCCAAAAGTAGTTCTTTTCTGAATCGGCGCCTGCCATTCATGTCCATTCTTACATTTCCACCAAACATTAAGTGCCGTACTAAATTCCATCGTAGATGGAGACATAGGAAATCGGGCGGTAGAGTTTTTCTCCTCATTCCACTCCCTCAATAGATCTTCTCTATTATTTTCTTTGCACCACTGCTTTAGACTTATTTTTCTTTTGGCCATAGCTGCCTCCGATATTTGTTACAAAAATTATTGATAAATAATAATTTGAGATTTTAACACTTCCCCTATTACTTCAAATACTATAATTTATCTATACTACTAATAACAGAATTTTTTTACATGTTTTTACTTCTATAAGCAATTCACAACTATCAAATGCAATCGGCTTTCTTATTACATTTCAGCATCCAAATCAGCAAAATGTATTAACTTCAATATAATTAAAGCAAAGTTATAAGATAACCAACTTATATCCAAGCGATTGCCTGCAAAATATGTGTTTGCTTTATATTCTGGAAATCTAAAATACTCAACATTCCCACCTTCAATATATCTACAAAACATTTTGCAAAATAAATCCACGTCAGCCATGTAGCTATCGCTAATATTATATTTTGAATATAATGAATTAGATAATTCTTCTAAATCATGTGTTTTAGCAACTTGCCCGCTTTTTATGAGTAATAAATATTTGAAACCAATTTCAATTGCGTGTCTGCCAACGTAAATGGTAACTACTGAACTTGGTAATGAATCTATGAGTTTATCAAATGCATTTATATATTCCATCCAATAATTTTTCCATAATAATATTCTATCGTCCTTTTTAAAATTCTTTCCTGTTCCGTCAAAGGAACATAAACAACCAATAACGTCTTCAATCTTCTCCTCGGATGATAAACTATTCTTTCTCGAATTTTTAGCCACATTCCTACTATCAGTTCCATTAAATATCGGTGATTTATCGTAATTTACATGAGCTACTGAGAAAGCACCATCCAATTGCAGAACCTCTTTATAGGTTAACTCATTTCCTAATGCTTTAAAAATATTCATAATAATCTCCATTCCGCCGCCTTTCAGTTGGCGGCACAAATAGTAATGAAAGTGTTTCAACCCTCCACGTTATGCGGTAAAATAGTTTGTAAGAAGCTATACTACAAAGCACGGTGAGGTGAGTTGTAAAAACTTTCTTCGTTTTAGACAGCATAATAATCAGTGTAAGTCCTGCCTTTTCAAGCACAAATAAGTGGCACCACGAGTCCGTACACTAAGAATTGTTTAAACTCCTTTGTTTAATTGTGTGGCAGTCCAGTCAATGGCTTCTTATCTTTTACGAAAGGAGCACTTGCTTATGAAAGTTACTTTTCTGACCTGTTGTGGTGTTGATGTCCACAAATCTTTTCTCGTTGCCACAATCATTAAAACCACAGGTGGTATTGATCCTTCTTATCTGAAGAAACGCTTTTCCACCTTCAACAATTCTATTCTTGAATTCAAGCAGTGGCTGTTAGATAATGACTGCCATGATGTCTGTATGGAATCCACTGGTAAATACTGGATTCCTGTATTGAATCTCCTGGAAGATGAAATCAATGTTACTATTGCTAATCCGAAATGGGTAAAAGCCGTCAAAGGCAACAAGGATGACACCAAGGATTCTAAATGGATTGGAGATTTGTTCCGTCTTGGACTTGTAAAAGGCAGTTATGTTCCCTGTAAGGCTATCCGTATTCTTAGAGAATACACGAGATACCGTTACAAACTTGTTTCCTGCCGTTCCAGCGAAAAGAATAGATACCAGAATGCACTTACTGTTTGTAATGTTGCATTAGATTCTGTTGTTTCTGATATCTTTGGGAAGTCATCCACATCCATCATTGACTACCTGCTTGAACAACCAGGTACTTCTGTCAACCACGAAGAAATCGCTTCCAAACTTCTTAAGAGCCTCAAATCGAAAGAAGATGCAGTGATTGAATCCATTGAAGGATATCAGATGACTGATTCCCAAAAATACCGTATGCGCCTCATCCGCACACATATGGATTATATCACAGCTGAAATCAATGATATAGACTCTTCTATAGAAAAAATGATTTCTTCCAATCCTGATTATGAAAATGCTGTCTGGTTACTTTGTACCATTCCGGGTGTCAAACGTGATAGCGCCATCGCTATCATCTCCGAAATTGGTACGGATATGACTCAATTCTGTAATTCAAAACGTTTATGTTGCTGGGCAGGTCTTACACCTGGATGCAACGAAACTGGTGGCAAGAAGAAATCTGTCCGGATTATGCGTGCAGGTGTCTACCTCAAACCTGCATTAGT
>BLMD01000005.1 GCA_011959925.1 Lachnospiraceae bacterium | reverse complement strand
TTTATCATGATATCTTGTGACATTTACGAAATTAGGGGGGTTTGTCAACAGCTCGGACTACTGCCCGGAAGTTTCATGGGAATGGTACACGCTGATCGGAGACAGGATAGGCCGTAACCGCCGGGCGTGGAAGCGTGTACTGGCTCTTTTTGGCAGCTTTGCCGCAGACAGGGAAATACGCTTCCATAAAAACTGTGGGATGACGTCCGCCCAGGAGAAGCGTATGGGGCATTACCCGGCATGGTGTGCGGACGCAGTCAACGGATATGTGGATTGGCTTGCACGCAGTTTCCATAGAGAGTCAACTGTTCAGAACTATAGATACGGCGTCTGGAGTTTATGCGACTACCTTCTGGCCTGCGGCATAAATGGCTTTGGGGACATTACTCCGCAGATGCTTAGGGAATATATAGCCCAGGATCATCACGCCACGTTGAAAGGGCGTTCCACGAGGATAACCATTGTAAACCAGTTCCTGTGGTATGTAGAAACGGGCATCCTTGGAGAGGAAAAGAAACTCTATACCGTGCTCACGGCCGGCACTGCGAAATCTGTGACGGTGCCGGTGGTCCTGACCGATGATGAAGTGAAGCGCATCTATACATACAGGGCAGGATGCCGTACCGGTATCGAACTGCGTAATGCCGCCATGCTGATGCTGGGCCTGCGCCTTGGCTTCCGGGCAAGTGATGTGGTCAACCTCAAGATCGAAGACATAGACTGGAAGCAGCGCAGGATATCGATCATACAGGAAAAAACAAAGCACCCGCTCGTCCTGCCACTATCCATCGATGCAGGAAATTCCCTGTATTCCTATCTGAGCTCATCCAGGCCGAAAGCAGAAAATAACCACGTTTTCATCCGGCACAAAGCGCCTTTCGGCAGGCTCACGATAAAAAGCTGTGAGAACGCCTTCAAAGCTGCGCTTCCGGAAATGGCGGACAGGCCTGGCGTGAGCTTCCACACCTTGAGGCGTACCTTTGCGACCGGCATCCTGCGGAACAATGCGGGCATGGATGCTGTCATGGATGCGCTGGGGCACCACGACAACTCGACTGCTGTAAAATACCTTTCTTTTGATGACGAACGGATGATGGAATGCCCATTGTCATTAAGCGGCATTGCCGTGGAAGGAGGTGCCTTATGACGCTTGATACTTATGAATTCAGCAGTTGTTTTGCGCCATACATTGAGGGGCTGATCCAGCGTAAGCATGAGGAAGGTTTCCTTTTTAACAGCGCAAGACATATCCTGATAAGCTTTGACCGCTTCTGTATCCGGAAAGGGTATCATACTCCGGTGGTCACAAAAGAAATCTCAAGCGAATGGGGGATGCAGAGAAGCGGGGAAGGCAGAGCCTATCTCGGGAACAGGATGTCCGCCCTGCGCCAGCTGTCATTATATATGGCTTCCCTTGGGATCGACTGCTATATCCCGGCAAAGTTCTCGGCAAAAAGCAAAACATTGGCCTATGTCCTCAACGAGGATGAGGTCAGGAGTTTTTTCAGGGAACTGGACAGCTACCAGCCTGCCATCCGGGGAACCCGCTTCGAGAGGCTGGCCATGGAATACAGGGCAATCTACAGGCTTATTTTCTGCTGCGGCCTCAGGGTGTCGGAAGCAAGGCTGTTGAAACGGTCGGATGTGGACCTGTCTGGCGGGAAGGCGAAAGCCATGATAAAACAGTCAAAGGGCCGTAAGGACAGGGTGGTTTTCATAGCGGATGATGTTGCAGGCCTTTGTTCCGAATGTATAAACATCCTGCAGGAACGGTACGGTATTTACTCCGAATACCTTTTCCCGGCAGGTGATCCTGAAAAACCATTCCGGGCGGCTTCCCTGAATGCGAAATTCAAGGAGATCTGGTCACGGACACCATACGCCAGGCCCGGCTGCAGACAGCCGACGATACATTCCCTGAGACATAGTTTTGTCGTCATAAGGATGAACAAGTGGATGGAGGAAGGGAAAAACCTAAATGCGATGATGCCCTATCTGAGTGCCTACCTTGGCCATACAAGTCCGCAGGATACCTTTTATTACTACCACCAGATTGAATCCTCATTCCGGATAATAAGGAAGAAAGATATCTCTTCCGGCAGCATAATACCGGAGGTGGGCGGCTATGAGTGAGAGGAACGGTTTCCGCAATGATTTGTTTTTTTCAAGGACAAACGATTTTCTGAATATTTATCTGCCATCGCAGGCGGTAAGAAGTGCCTGCACGGTAAAAACCTATCTTGACGGTCTGACGGTTTTCCGCAGGTATGTCACGGACACAAGGAAAATATCCATGAAGAAGTTCCGTTTTTCCGACTGTACACACGATTTCCTGCTCGACTTCATGGCCCATCTCAGGGACAGGGGCTGTAAGGAAAGCACCTGCAACAACCGGCTTGCCGCTGTGAAATCCT
>BLMD01000004.1 GCA_011959925.1 Lachnospiraceae bacterium | reverse complement strand
AACATCGTCCTGCCGGTGGAGCTGGACGGGGACACGGTGGATCAGAAGTTTTTGGGCGAGATTGTTCACCTGCTGGGGCTGGAAGATAAACTGAAAAATATGCCGAACAATCTTTCCGGCGGCCAGCAGCAGCGTGTGGCGATTGCCCGCGCCCTGATTACCAAACCGGCTATCGTGCTGGCCGACGAACCGACCGGCAACCTTGACAGCAGGACCAGCGCCGAGGTGCTGGGACTTATCAAGTGTACCAGCGCGGAGTTCCGGCAAACTGTTGTGATGATTACCCACAATAACGACATAGCCCGTCTTGCAGATCGGATTGTCCGCATTGAGGATGGCAAGATTGTGGAATAAGGAGGTGGCAGGCTATGACATGGCCTTTTGAAAATGATACCAGCGCCATTACAAAGAAGCTGGCAAAGAAAAGTTTGCAAAGCGAGAAGCGCCGGAATCTGATGGTGGTGATCGCCGTTGCGCTGGCGGCGTTTCTGATCTGCTTTACGGGAATCGTGTCCACTTCCCTAACACAAATGCAGCGCAATCAGGTTCTCGATACTTATGAGGCGGTCTGGCTGGGCGTGGAGGAAAACGACATTGAAACCCTGAAAGGACTGCCGGAGTTTGAGCGCGTAGGCGGCTACTATATGCTGGGTGAGGAACTTTCGGAACAGGGCTATCATGCGTCCTATGTGTATTGCGACGCGCAAATGATGGAGATTACCAAGGCACAGATGAAGTTGTTAGAGGGCCGGGTTCCTGAAAAAGCAAATGAAGTTGTCGTAAGCGAATACTTTCTTTCCACCTATGGAAACAATGCCAAGATTGGGGACACTGTGACCTTAGACACCGAGAGCTTTCATGGCGATTATGTTGTTACCGGCATTATGGAAAGCGTAAATGAAAAAGAAGCGAATGCCTGCGCTATCATTCTTTCCAAAGCCGCCCTGAAAGAATGGAAAGGGTTTGACCCGGCTGGCTATCGCGCCTATGTCCATTTCAAAAACAGCGACCAGTTGGGAGAAGAACTGATGACCTCTTATTGCAGGGAGATTACAGAGGAATATCAGCTTCCTAATCCCCGCATGAACAACAGGTATTTTACTTATGTTTCTAAGTCCTTTGATTTTGCACTGATGGCTGGTGTGATTGCCATTGTGCTGATCGGCGGCTATATTGTGATCCAGAGTATCTTCCGTATCTCCATCAATGACAAAATCAAGAGCTACGGGCAGCTTCGGACGATTGGTGCAACGCCAAAGCAAATCAAGCGGATTGTAAAGCGGGAGGGACGCAAACTCGGCAGTATCGGAATTTTGATTGGTACAGTGCTGGGCGTATGCGGTGGTTTTCTCCTGTTTTCCAAGGGTTTTAACGCTGTTTCCTATGTCGTTATGGTTTCCCTGACACTCATAAGCAGTTGGATCATGGTATCTGTTTCCATCCGTAAGCCTGTAAAGATTGCGGCAGGGATTTCCCCCATTGAAGCCGTCCGTTTTACTCCGGCACAAAAGAACATCCGCAGACGGAAAAAGAATATCAAGCTCAATCCTGTTTCAATGGGAATTGCGAATTTTAAGCGTGACCGAAAAAAGACAATCAGTATTGTAGCATCTTTGAGTATAGGCGGAATTTTTCTGATGGTGGTATCTTCGCTGGTTTTGGTACACTCGCCAGAGGCGATAGCAAGACAGCGTTTCCCGGATGGTGACTATAAAATTTATTTGCATTCTGAGTTGGCAGAACACGAAGTTATGGCGGTAGGAAATCCACTAAATGAAGAACTAAAGCAGGAGATTTTGGCCATTGATGGTGTAACTGATGTGATTACAAAAAGGCAAAGCCTTCATATAAATTATCGTGCCAACGGAATTGAGTGTGCTGGTATGTGTGATATGCTGACCGACCAGAATTATAAGACCCTTGAAGCGGCTCTGACAGAGGGAACTATGCCAACAGATTCACATAGTATTATAATTGATCAGACCACAAGTAACCGTGAAAATATAGGAGTGGGAGAAACGGTTGAAGTTACCTCTGGGAAATCAACCATTCCTGTTACTATATCAGGGATATATTACACTGGTGATATAAAAAATGGACATAAGACACTTACACTTGACGCTGCACTTGAATTTGCACCAGAAGCATTATTCCATGAATTACATCCAGAAATAACTTTGTTTGACTATTCGTGGAATATTGTGAGCAATCCGAGAAAAGCGGATCATGTGAGGGATGAATTGAAAAATATTGTAGCCACTCATACTGATATTGCATTAGATGATATTGACACTATAATTGAGTTTGAAAAATGGCAAAATTCTGTGGCTTTTGGCAGTATGCAGGTCTTTTCGTGGCTGATATTCCTCTTTGGCGTTATCAACCTGATTAACACGACCCTCTCTAATCAAATGTCCAGAAAACAGGAAAACAGTGTTTTGCGTTCCATCGGACTGACCCAAAAGCAGCTATGTAAAATGAACATCTGCGAGGGCCTATGCTATGCGTTCTTTGCAACATTAGCGATGCTGATTGTTGGGCTTCCTGTTTCCATCTTTGCTTGCAGAAAAATGAGCATAGATACTTTTGCCGGAAATGTAGTACCCTACAAATTCCCGGTTTTGGAAATGGGTCTGTTCATTCTGGTATTGTTTGGAATGGAGCTGATCTTGTCTGTTTGGACAATCCGCAGACAGAAAAAACAATCCCTGATTGAACAAATGCGGGCGATGGAATAAGCGTATAAAATTTGGAGGAATTATCTATGGATGACGATAAAAGAAAATTAACAGAAAAAGAATTGAAACGTAAAAATGACTTTGAA
>BLMD01000003.1 GCA_011959925.1 Lachnospiraceae bacterium | reverse complement strand
CATATATTTTCTTATATGCAAATCTTTTTGGCAAGAGGTTTGTCAACAGCTCGATGATGTCCAGAAGCCGGGGCAGAAGGAAGATGTTTCCATAAAGCCGGAAACCGGAGAAAGCGCTGTGGATGTGCCGATTCCATACCCGGTAGAAAACGCAGAGCATAATCACACAGTGGACAATGGAAAACCGCAGGGGGTGAAACTGGTGGCGGCAATGGCTGACAAGCCTGTGCAGCGGACATCGCTGAGAGAGAAACTGGAAGCGTTCAAGGCGAAGGTGTCTGGAACAGAAAAACAGGAGAAGCATAAGGAAAAGGGGAAGGAGGTAACAATGTAGGCATAAAAAATTCATAAAAATCCTGTTGCAAAAGCGATGATAAAACCGTACAATGTAGATGGGATAGTATGCGGAATGTAAAAAGAGCCATACTGATAAAGGAGGTGTTTTTTATGGCAACTTCAAGCATTACAAAGAATTTTGTTATATCAGGCCAGAAGCAGGTGGAGATGTTTGCTGATGCGATTGAAGCATCTGCTAATAACCCTACGCCTCCTGTCAATGTCAGCGCTACTTTTTTAACTGACCCGAAAGATATAGCGAAATTTATGGAGAAAAGGAAGAAAGCGAATGCAGGAAACAAGTAAATATACAGTTTTCAACATTCGTGAGTATTTGGGCGATGGAAGTCATGGACTCGGAGAGGACACGCTGCTTCAGGTTCTTTCCGAGTTTTCATGTAAGATAAACCCGGATGTTGAAAGATTCATAAAGAAACAGTCTGTAGAGTTTGCAAAAAAACAACAGTCGGTTACATATCTGGTATTTTCAACGGAAGATGCAGAGCTGGTTGGATATTTTGCACTCACAATCAAACCGATTACCATAAACGCAAAACCATTCAGTAATACCGTAAAAAGGAAACTGTCAAGAGTAAGTACATTGAATGAACAGGATCAGACTTATAATCTTGCGGCGTATCTGATCGCACAGCTTGGGAAAAATTATAATAATGACGCAAATGAACGCATTTCAGGTAAAGAATTGTTAGGGCTTGCAATACGGCAGATACAGCAGCTGCAGTATTTAGCGGGCGGCATGGTTATCTTTTTGGAGGCAGCGGATGAGGAAAGGCTTTTGTCTTTCTATCGTGAGAACGGTTTTCAGCAGTTCGATACAAGACTGACAGATTCCTCCAAAGGGGAGCCGCATGAGCTGATACAGTTATTAAAACTGTTGTAACGAAAAATTTTATAGTAAAAGTAACTTCAGGTGCATGGTAGAGAAAAAATCAATACCATGCACTTTTTTGTTTTCGGGATACCGTCTTGTAAATATTCAGGGCGGTATTTTTGTGTGGAAGAAGGAAAGGAAAATCAAATATGGCAGACGCAAAAACAGAAAAACAGAAAGTAAAGGAGATCACTGACAAGCTAGAGGAAGGGTTAAAAGAACTTTTTGAGAGCGGGAAGTACAAAAACTACCTCTCCACCATGTCTAAATTCCATAATTACAGTGTCAACAACACGCTCCTGATAGCCTTACAGCGCCCTGACGCCAGTCTGGTCGCAGGCTACCAGGCATGGCAGAAAAATTTCAACCGCCATGTAAACAAGGGGGAGAAGGGAATCCGTATCCTTGCCCCTGCCCCTTACAAGATCAAAGAGGAACGGGATAAGTTAGACCCTGTGACCGGGGAGATCATGCTTGACCAGGACGGGATGCCGCAGACGGAGGAAGTGGAGATTAAAATCCCCGCTTTCCGTGCGGTATCCGTCTTTGATGTCAGCCAGACATCAGGAGAGCCAATCCCGGAACTGGAGGCAAAAGAGCTTCTGTCCACAGTGGAGGGGTATGAGGACTTTGTTAAGGCAGTCACCTATGTTGCCCCGGTTCCGATCAGCTTTGAGGATATACCCGGAGATTCCAAAGGTTTCTTCAGCCCCACAGAAAAACGGATTGCGGTGCAGGAGGGCATGAGCGAGAGCCAGACTTTAAAGACGATGGTGCATGAAACCGCCCATTCCATGCTGCATGATAAGGAAATCAATAAGGATATCCTTGCGCCCGCAAAAGACAGGAATACCAAAGAGGTGGAGGCCGAGAGCATTGCCTATACCGTATGCCAGCACTTCGGCATAGATACAGCGGAGTATTCTTTCGGGTATATAGCCGGGTGGTCATCAGGGCGTGACATGAAGGAACTGAAATCTTCCCTTGATACAATCCGCAGGACTGCATCGGAGCTTATCACAGGGATTGAGGGGCAGCTCCGGGAATTACAGCGTGACCGGGAACTGATGCAGGGGCAGGAAAAGGAGAGCCTTTTGCTGGTACAGAACAGCGGTCTGTCCGAGTACAGCCTTGTAAATGTCAGGGGGATGGATGCGGCAGAGATCATAGAAGCCCTCTCTGCCATGAATGACGATGACAGGCTGAGCGTTGCCGCATATCTGGAAAGCAAAGGCGCATGGACTACGGAGATTGCCAATCAGGATACAAAAGAGTTCGGGGAATACCACCTTGATGTCCGGTATTACACCGATACAAACGAGATCATTGACCTGAAGGCAGAAAGGGGATGGAACGAGAGGGCAAAGGAGCCTGTCGGGGCGGATGATGTGATTTTGAAAATCACGCATTCAGACGGTTTTGAGGTAGAGCGCATTACCAATAAGACACCGGAGGAAGTGCGGGAGATCATGGGGGCGCTCACAAAGCTGGAGGTTAAGGATAGAAAAAATATCCATGACTGCCTGGAAAGCTGCGGGGCTGATTATATCCCTATTATTGTGGACGGCGGCAGAAATTCCGGTATGCCGCAGTTTAATGATTTTGAGATTGACCTGGATAAAAAAGAAGTGGTAATGATAAGCCACCTTTCCCCGGTAAAGCAGGCGGAGGGCATCATCAACCGTCTGGAATTTGCAAAAACCGCCTTTTCCGATGATGAGCGGAACCTTATCGTGAATTATGCCTTTAAGCTGAATGACATGGAAAAGACAAGGGAACTTGCGGAGCATATCTATTATGAGGAAACGGAGGGCAATCAGGGGGCTGCCCTTGCGGCCATTGACGCACAGGCCGAAATTGACGCACTCCCTGACCCGATGATCGGTTTATGGGAGATGGAGGAATACGGCTATACATGGAATGAAATGCTGCCATTGACACAGGGGAGGGCATTAGAGCTTTTTGACCGTGACCTGCCTGTGTGCCTGCTCCATGAGGACGGCTCTGAAACAACCGTGCATGACAGGAAGCAGATCACAGGGCATGGGGGAATCTTTGGCATAGAAAAAGGCGATTGGGAAAATGAGAAAAATTTCCGGGCTATGCGGGAGGAACCTGAAGAAAGCGGCGCAGACAGGGAAGCACAGCTTCTGCATGGCGATACCGATCAATACGGCATTTATCAATTAAAAGACAATCCGGAGCTTCGGGATTTTCATTTTGCGGGTACAGAGGAACTTTTGAAAAGAGGTATCCTTTCTGACGATTTCGGGGAAATCCAGCCGGGAAACTATAACCTTGTCTATGCAGGGGAGCTTTCAGACATACACGGACAGTCACAAAGGGAGAAGCTCAACGCAGTTTTTGAGAAATTCAACATAGACCACCCGGCAGATTATCGGGGGCATTCCCTTTCTGTCAGTGACATTGTGGTGCTGCATGAGAACGGGGAGAACAGCGCACACTTTGTAGATTCTTTCGGCTTTACAAAACTTCCTGGGTTTATGAGGGCTTTAGAGGGTGTAAAAGAGCAGGATACTCAAAAAGCGGAACCGGAAGAAAGGCAGGAAACTTCTGGACATGATCGAGCTGTTGACAAACCCCCCTAATTTCGTAAATGTCACAAGATATCAT
>BLMD01000002.1 GCA_011959925.1 Lachnospiraceae bacterium | reverse complement strand
ATGCCGGAGGAACTGGAATTGAAATCAAACAATCATCCGGATTCCCATGCAAGCCTGGTGGAGCGGTTATCGATACCAGAGGGGATTGACTTAATCGCTTCGCACATGGATAAAGCGCTGGCACAGCTTGAAAGCGGCGAGAAAAAGCTGCGTTTCCGTTCTATTATGCCCAAAGAAGAACTCAGGGCAGAGCTTGACAACCTGCTTTTGGAAAAGAAGTCATTTCCGGCGGCTGACCATGTGGAAACGAAAAAGGAGGACTTCATCACACAGGACGAAATTGATTACAGGCTTGGCAGGGGGAGCGGATTTGAACATGGTTCGTTCCGTATTTATGAATATTTTATGGAAGGGCATGGCAGCAAAGAAACGGCGGACTTCCTGAAACATGAATACGGCACGGGCGGCTGTTCCCATGCGCTTGCAGGGGCAGACCACAGTTGGGAGGAGCATGATTCCAAGGGCATCCGTTTAAGGAAAGGCGATTTGTTAGAGCCTTATGCAGACGTGATTTTATCATGGAAAGTGGTGGAAAAACGCCTCCGCAAGCTGATTTGGGAAGATAAATATCTATCCCCCAAAGGCAAAGAAGCCTATGCGGAATATAAAGAGGAACAGGCGCAGAAAGCGCTTGAACAGGCGAAGGAGCAGATGGAGCGCGACACAAAGGTTTCCTGCAAAGACGCCGTTGACCGTGCCATCGCCGAGAATTTTGACGGATACCGCCTGCCCAAAGGGACGGCGGAGGGCGTCATAAAGGAATATGGCGCAGAGCGTGTCAGCTATGTGCTTGCAAACACCGTCATGCACCGGAGGCAGGAAGAAAGGATTTCCGAGGAAAACAAGGAATGGGCAAAGTCTGCCTGTCCGTATGCAATGTATGGGAGTCAGGATATAGTCGCATCATCCCACCCGGCAGTCCTGAACGGCTTTATCAACCAGGCAAGGAGATACATGGAGCGTGAAAAAGAACTTGCAGCGCTGGCAGAGCCGCAGGAGAAGGAACAGACAAAAGAGAATGATGAGCCGGATATTTCGGTAGGGGAACTGGACTGGCATATTGTGCATGATATGGACGATGACAGCGGCCAGCCTACGGAGTGGGCGGCAAAGCTGCCTGATGGGGGATTCCTCTGGATTGACAAGGAAAGGGAAGGGTATGCCTTGTATAATACCCACCATACGGATGCAGCCCCTCTTTCTGTTTCGGAAACACTGGATGGGGCAAAGGAGAACGGAGAGGATTACGCATTAGAGCTGGTGGCAGTTGATGTAGAGATAGTGGAGAAGATTATGGTTGCGCTGGAATCATCAGAAGATTTTTCCGAGCCTGGGATAGGCTTTTATACACATCGGTATGCTGACGGCAGGGAGGGCGCACGCTACCGTCTTGTGACAATGGCGGAGGACGGGCTGCTTGTGCCCTACCCGGGACATAACCGTTTTTTTATCAACCGTGAGCTGGCGCAGGAGTATATAGACGCCCATGCGGATGTGATTGATGTGATTGGATATGACGAGATGGTATCTGGCTCCATGCAGAAACGGGCAGCTTACAGGCGGGAGCAGGCACAGAGGGAACCTTCCGGGCATGATGAACAGAGGCAAGGCAATTTTGCGGAGGGCAATGATGGTTTCCCAGATATGGATGCTGCCAAAATCCGTGAAAAGCCAGAGGGCGGCGGAGCGGACAAAGATGTGGATGCCATGCCTGCCTTTGCAAAGAAGGGCGCAGAAGAAAATGAGGCTGAAACTTATAAGAGATTTTCTGTTACTGAAACAAGCGACGCTTATCCGCCTGGAGATGATTTTGCCATATGGGATGATATTCACGATGATTATTACTTTGACAGTGACGGGACGGTACACACTTTTGGGAAACAGGAAGAGGCAGGGGAATATCTGAAAAAGGTGGAAAAGGAAACAGCAGGACGGGAGGCGGCAGAGTGGGCATATGTGGAACACGCAAAAGCGGATGCTGGACAGAAAACTTCCGGGCATGATCGAGCTGTTGACAAACCCCCCTAATTTCGTAAATGTCACAAGATATCAT
>BLMD01000001.1 GCA_011959925.1 Lachnospiraceae bacterium | reverse complement strand
GTACGGTGGTGTGGGAGGTCGGTAGATAAAATAATTATCTACCTCCTACCCGATACCCTTTTCCAAGTTATGAAATCAATAGTCGGGTGCTTTTATAAAAAAAGGAGTACAGGCTTATGGATAAATGGTTTACAGGGATTAAGACAATAGAGGAATTACGTCAAAGGTACAGAGAATTATTAAAGAAATATCATCCAGATAATGAGGGAGGTAGCGTTGAGGTTACACAGGAAATTAACGCCGAGTATGACCGCTTATTTGACATTCTAAGCAAAGAAAAGCACGCAGACGAGAAAACGTCTAAGTATGACTATCAAGCGGAAAATGACGCTTTTAAGGAGGTTATAAACACAATCATATCGTACCATATGGAAATCGAATTGATAGGCAACTGGATATGGTGCTTTGACTGTTTCGCATACAAAGACAGGCTGAAAGAGTTAGGCTTTAAGTTTGCGCCGAAGAAAAAGGCGTGGACGTGGCATTTTGGCGATTATGTGAGGTATAGCAAAGGGGAAATTACGCTTGATGAAATCCGTATGAAATATGGCTCTAAGAAAGTTGGCAGTAAGTCCAAACAATACGCAATCAGCTAGAATCAGAATCATTTTTCCAGACAAGAGAAAGGGATACCCACGCAACCGGGTATCCCTTTTTTAATGAGATATTTATTATAGAAAAAAACAAGAAAGGTATTAATATATGATTTCGTAAATGATTTAGATTAGAATGAAAAGCCGCAATCAGTTTTTGTGCCGCCAATGTCAATAATGTCTGGGATATAGCCTGTATCGGATTTACCCTGTAAGCGTTCGTTTCGCATATTGAACATTTCCATCTGCCAATCGGAAACGCTGTTCCGGCGTTCTTTCTGGAACTTCTTATATAAGTCCTCTACGAGTTTTTGAAAGGGTTTGCCGGTACGCTTGCTTTCACGCTCCAAAAATTCAAGGAATTTAGCGTTAAGGCTCTTCTCGTCTGAAAGAATCTGGTTACAGATTTCGGCAATGGAGCAGACTTCTTCTTTCATCTTCTCAACGCTTACTTTTTCCGCAATCAAGGCTTGTGTCTGCGCCTGTACAGTTGCCTTATCGTTATCAAGGGCGGTCTGCTGTACAGATAAGATTTCACGCTCTTTTTCGATTTCCTGTTGTCCGGCTTTTGCTTTTGCCATAACATCAGCGGCGAGCAGTTCTAATTTATCAAGTTCTGATTTCCTAATGTTCATTTCGATTTCTCCTATTTTTAATTTTATTTCTTTCTCGGATAATGCCTTGAGCATATCCGGCGTTAAGCCCTGCTGGTGAAATACACCGTCTTTGTCTGTATATCCGGCAAGGACTTCATCAATCGGCTTGTTGTCAAGTTCTATTTCATAACCTTTATCAATCAATGATTTACGGATTGTCTTATGGATTCCGGCTAATTGTTTCGGATTTTTGAAGAACTTAGTTTGCGAGATAACGCATTTCTTTTTTTCGGTTATGCCAGTAGATTCGTAACAGGGTACAAAGGCAACGTGCATATGTACGCTTGTTTCATCCCGGTGTATTGAGAAACCCCGGAGATTGTCTTTCCCGAATTGCTCTCCAAGAATCTCGATAACATCCCACATCCAAGTGTTTTCATGCCCTGCGATTGATTCATTATCAAGCTGTATTACTAATGGACGTACAAGGACTGTATCATTTTTGCCCCCGGTATAGATTCTTGCTCCGTTTGCTTTAGCGTAATCAATCCGTTTGTTAATTGCGTTCAGCATATCGCCGGAGTTTTGTGTTTCCTGCCAGATACCGTTATCATCCTTATAATAGGATTCATTTAATAAGGTGAAATCTGGATTTATGTCAGGGTTGCTATGACCGACCTCGATACCGCTTCTTTTATCCGTAGAACGGTCAATGTGCCTGATGTACCCGGAAATGCTGCCATATCCTGTTTTACTTGTTTTCGTACAAGTATATTTACCGGAAGATTTTATCTTAATGCTTGCGTCAAATGATAAGTAGCCAATGATAACCACCACCCATCGTATAATTTGTTAGAGTTGTTTTTTTGGAATTTCTTTGCAGAATGTTGATTGCAAAATTAGATGTTCCAGAATAAAGATAAACTTATCTTTATATATGTATTATACCAGATTGTTAAATATTTGTCAATCCTTTTTATGAATTATTTTTGCATTTTTTATATTGTTTCTCATGCTATTTTCTTATGTATCATCTTTATCCGTAAGGCTTGTTTCCCCGGCAGATTCCCCCTCTCCGCAAGGCTTGTTTCTTTCCCCTGTAAGTTATCTCTCCGGCTAGCTTGTAGCAAAATACAAGCTAATATCCCGGAGGGCATTAGCTGATTTTGCAAGGGGAGTGTTGCACACCCCTTTGAACCCCCGGCTTTTGAATCCCCGGCACGGTATCTCTTATTGCTTTAGGGTTATAAAGCCATGTTCCTGCTATGCCCATGCCATGCCCACGGTATGCCCATATCATGTACTATTTTGTGGGCATGGCTCTATTAGCCTTACAGAATCAAAAAAATACAGGCAGGATGTTAAGAAGAAAGTACAGTGTTAAGTACAGGGGAGAGCGTACAGAACAGGTACAGGGAGAGGGTACAGAGGGGAACAGCAACAATAAAGCATACAAAGTAAATACGATTCTCTGTCCGTTTGTCTGTCTTTTTTTACAAAAAACTATTTTACTTATATTACTTATCTCTTATCTTCCTTATATAAATAAAACTT